>JAJQAY010000064.1 GCA_021203515.1 Bacteroides sp.
GACAACCAAGTTAGGAATAGAAAATAAAACTATCAACTTTATTCAGTACACTACAATGCCCTATGCATCATGCTCTTATGCCTCGTTCTTTTCTTCGTCCCGCAACTGCGGGCTGTACGGTTTTCAATTGGGGACCGTACAGCCCGCAGTTGGCAACCGTACAGCCCCCAATCGGAAAACGAGGTTTTGCTTATAGCTTAGCGATATTTTGTACTTGACGCAGCAGTATTTTCCCTTTGGCAGAGCGACATTCAGCTCGTAGCTTATGGCATCAGGCGAGGGGATGGTGACACCTCGGCAAGGAGTAGATTACTCTACATAGTCGAGCTTTATCACAATGACACGGATCGTTTGCGAAGGCTTATCCGTACAAACTTTGGCTATATGCCAGTCTCCGGGGAAGAGAAGGAAGAAACGCTCCGGGGTGGAGTCAATGAACATAGCCTTATCGACATCATAATCATAGTGGATAACATCCGGCCTATATTCGCAATTGGGCTTTGAGCTGGCATGATCCAACAAGCCGAAGCGCTCGGAGCCTTTAACGATATATTGGAAATCAATGTGGTGATAGTGCGACTCGGAAGCACGCTTTGCCAACGGTTGGTTTTCACTGTCTTCTACGGATACGACCAACGAAGTTCCCTCGATGGGATGTCTGCCGAAGGGAATGCTCTGCAAATCGTGAGTTGCCAACCACTTGAACATAGCATCCCATTGGGGCTGGTTCTTTTGGTATTGCACCTGAAACCCCTTCAGATTAGTACAAACATCGGGAAGGGCATTGAAGCCGTTACTCCAACTACGGGATAAAGTCCATTGCATGGCATCGCCGCATTTGCCGCATTGTGCCTGAAGATTGAGGAACGGAACTACTGCCAACAAGGTGACAAAGAGAATAAATTTAAGTGTTTTCATGTTTTTAGTAATTTAGTCAGGCAAAAGTAATACATCTTTCCTTATCATATCCCTATTAAAGACAATATAATATAAGAAAGTAAAGTGGAAAAACAACTTTTTAGTAACTTTGCACGGTTTTAAAAGCATTGGATGAATGGAATTTAAGTATGACGTTATTGTAATCGGTGCCGGACATGCCGGATGTGAAACCGCTGCAGCAGCAGCAAATCTGGGTTCGAAGACCTGTCTTATCACGATGGATATGAATAAGATAGGACAAATGAGCTGTAACCCGGCCGTGGGTGGCATCGCCAAAGGACAAATAGTACGCGAAATTGACGCATTGGGCGGATACATGGGACTGGTGACGGACAAAACGGCTATCCAATTCCGCATACTGAACCGCTCCAAAGGTCCGGCCATGTGGAGCCCGCGCGCGCAGTGCGACCGCAATAAGTTTATCTGGACTTGGCGCGAAATCCTGGAGAACATTCCCAACCTGCATATATGGCAAGACACCGTGCGCGAAATTCTCGTTGAAAACGGTGAAATTGTGGGGTTGACTACTCTTTGGGGAGCAACCTTCCGCGCCAAGTGCGTGGTGCTGACCGCCGGTACTTTCCTCAACGGACTGATGCACGTGGGCCGCACCATGCTTCCGGGCGGACGCATGGCAGAACCGGCATCTTATCAATTGACCGAATCCATCGCCGCGCATGGCATCACTTACGGACGAATGAAGACCGGTACTCCGGTGCGCATCAACGGCCGGAGCGTGCATTATGAAGATATGGAAATTCAGGAGGGAGAAGCCGATTTCCACAAGTTCTCGTATATGAATAACGGTGTGCGCCACCTGAAACAGCTGCCCTGCTGGACTTGCTTCACCAATGAGGAAGTGCATCATATCCTCCGCGAAGGATTGCCGGACTCTCCCCTTTTCAACGGACAAATACAAAGCATCGGGCCCCGTTACTGCCCCAGCATCGAAACCAAGATAGTGACCTTCCCGGACAAAGGACAGCATCAGCTCTTCCTCGAACCGGAAGGGGAAACCACGCAGGAACTTTATCTGAACGGTTTCTCTTCTTCACTGCCGATGGACATCCAAATCGAAGCGCTGAAGAAGATACCGGCTTTCCGCGACCTGGTAATTTACCGTCCGGGGTATGCCATCGAATATGATTACTTCGACCCTACCCAACTGAAACATACGTTGGAAACGAAGAATATAAAGAACTTGTTCTTTGCCGGACAAGTGAACGGAACCACCGGATACGAAGAAGCAGCCGGACAAGGGCTCATTGCCGGCATCAACGCACACATCAATTGCCAGGGCGGAGAACCCTTTACGTTGGCACGCGACGAAGCCTATATCGGCGTATTAATCGACGACCTGGTAACCAAAGGGGTCGACGAACCTTACCGTATGTTTACCTCACGAGCGGAATATCGTATTCTCTTGCGCATGGATGATGCAGACATGCGGCTCACTGAGAAGTCGTGGAAGCTGGGGCTTGCCACCAACGAGCGATACGAATTGCTGAAAAGCAAACGAGAAGCGATTGAAAACATCATCAGCTTCACGCGGGAGTATTCGATGAAACCGGCATTAATCAATCCGGCATTGGAGCAACTCGACACTACTCCTCTCCGGCAAGGATGCAAACTGATAGACTTGATAAACCGTCCGCAGGTAACTCTTGAAAACATGGCAGAGCACGTGGGCGCGTTCCATCGTGAACTGGACAAAATCACCGATAGAAAGGAGGAAATTCTGGAAGCAGCAGAGATACTTATCAAGTATGAAGGCTACATCGGTCGCGAGCGAATTATCGCAGATAAGCTGGCGCGACTGGAAAGTATAAAGATAAAGGGCAAGTTTGATTATAATTCAATTCAGTCCCTTTCCACCGAAGCACGTCAGAAGTTGGTGAAGATTGACCCGGAAACAATTGCTCAGGCGAGCCGAATTCCGGGAGTGTCGCCAAGCGATATTAACGTGTTGCTGGTACTCTGCGGCAGATAATTGCCAACGTTCCACGTGAAACAAAATGATTATATAAGCCTATAAAAGAAACAGATTATGAGCAAAGAAACACTTGCCAAAACAATTCGGGAAATTCCAGATTTTCCTATCCCGGGAATTTTATTCTATGACGTCACTGCCCTATTCAAAAATCCGGCTGCGCTGCAAGAGCTTTCAGATACACTATATGAAATGTATAAGGACAAAGGGATTACTAAAGTGGTAGGTATCGAGTCGAGAGGTTTCATCATGAGGCCTATTCTTGCCACTCACTTGGGCGCAGGTTTCGTTCCCGTGCGCAAGCCTGGAAAGCTTCCGGCGGAAACGATTGAGGAGAGTTACGATAAAGAGTATGGCAAGGACACCGTACAGATACACAAGGGTGCCATTGATGAGAATGATGTGATATTGCTTCACGACGACTTGCTGGCTACCGGTGGAACGATGGAGGCTACTTGCAGACTGGTAGAAAAGATGCATCCCAAGAAGATTTATGTAAGCTTCATCATCAAGTTGAAGGGCTTGAAGGGAAGGGAAGTTTTTGGCAAGGATATAGATGTGGAGGCTGTGCTTTCTTTATAAGCCAGCTATCTCCGCCCAATAACAATAGTATCTCAATTCCCCTCCTCCTGGGAGGAGGGGTGCCCGAAGGATGGGGTGGTAGGTAAACACAAGAAAATTCCAAGAATAAGGTAGTTTATAGTTTTTTCCTGCCACCTCCCCCTTCGGGTACTCCTCCTCCCAGGAGGAGGAGAACAGAGATAGTTTTTCTAATCATGACATGAGGAGAATAGCAATCATGAGGTGAACACTAATCATGAGGAGCATTCCTGACACATGAGAGATTTCTAATAATTAGAGACCGCCAAAGATATACACTTAAATAGCAAAGTATGGAGAATAGCCCGGAACTCAAAACCAATGATTACCTCAAAGGTATTGTTCTAAACCTTCCCGAAAACCCCGGTATTTATCAATATCTGAATACCGAAGGAACGATTATATACGTGGGGAAAGCAAAGAATTTGAAGCGACGGGTATCCTCCTACTTCAACAGGGAGCACGAGCCGGGAAAGACGCGCGTGCTGGTAAGCAAGATTGCCGACATCCGCTACATCGTTGTCAATACAGAAGAAGATGCACTGCTGCTGGAGAATAATTTGATAAAGAAGTATAAGCCGCGCTACAATGTATTATTGAAGGACGACAAGACTTATTCTTCCATTTGCGTGCAGAACGAATACTTTCCCCGCGTATTCAGAACGCGAAGAATTATCCGCAACGGTTCTTCTTATTATGGCCCTTACAGCCATCTTCCTTCGATGTATGCAGTGCTCGACTTGATTAAACATCTGTATCCTCTGCGCACCTGCAACCTGAACCTTTCTCCTGAAAACATCCGTGCAGGAAAGTTTAATGTTTGTCTGGAGTACCACATCAAGAACTGTGCAGGCCCATGCATCGGCAAGCAAAGCCAGGAGGAATATCTGAAGAATATAGCCGAAATCAAGAAAATACTCAAAGGGAATACCCAAGATGTAGAACGGATGCTTTATCAGCAGATGCAGGAGTTGGCTACCGAGATGAAGTTTGAAGAGGCGCAGAAAATCAAGGAAAAGTATCTGCTGCTGGAAAGTTATCGTGCCAAATCGGAAGTTGTGAGCAATGTACTGCACAACATTGACGTATTCTCCATCGAAGAGGATAGTGACGGGAAGTCGGCTTTCATCAATTACCTGCACATCACCAACGGGGCAATCAATCAGGCATTCACTTTCGAATATAAGAAGCGGCTGAACGAAACAAAAGAGGAGTTACTGTCTCTGGGTATTATTGAAATGCGGAAACGGTACAAAAGCCTCTCCCGTGAGATTATCGTACCTTTCGAACTAGATATGGAGCTGAAAGATGTTGTTTTCACTATTCCCCAGCGGGGAGACAAAAAGAAGCTGCTGGAGCTCTCCATTTTGAACGTGAAACAGTATAAGGCCGACCGCTTGAAGCAAGCCGAGAAATTAAATCCAGAGCAACGTACCGTCCGCCTGCTGAAAGAAATTCAGCAAGAGTTGCACCTCGACCGGTTGCCTATACAAATAGAATGCTTCGATAACTCCAATATTCAGGGTTCGGATCCCGTTGCCGCCTGCGTTGTTTTCATCAAAGGGAAGCCGGCCAAGAAAGAGTACCGGAAGTATAACATCAAAACGGTGGAAGGCCCGGACGATTATGCCTCCATGAAAGAAGTGGTGAAACGGCGCTATCAGCGCGCCATCGAAGAGAACACACCCCTACCCGACCTTCTTATCACCGATGGTGGAAAGGGGCAGATGAGCGCCGTAAAAGAAGTTATCGACGGGCTAAATTTGAACATCCCTATTGCCGGACTTGCCAAAGACGGAAAACATCGCACTTCGGAGTTGCTATACGGTTTCCCGCCACAGACCATCGGGCTAAAACAAAACACGCCCCTCTTCCGGCTACTGACGCAGATACAGGACGAAGTACACCGCTTTGCCATCACTTTCCACCGGGATAAACGCAGCAAGCGGCAGACAGCCTCCGCGCTGGATGACATAAAAGGGATTGGGGACAAGACCAAAAGCATTCTTCTGAAAGAGTTTAAGAGCGTAAAGCGAATTAAAGAGGCGTCATTGGAAGATATTTCTGCCGTAATCGGTGAGGCAAAAGCAAGGATAATTCAGGAATACTTCGTGCTTTAGATATTAGGCATGCAGTATTAGTTACTAATTATGCAGGATACAGTATAATACTTAAATACCACAAATGGGAATTTAGTTCACCACATAGTACACAGAGTTTTGGGAATTTATCGGGTGAAGCACCCCGGCAAGATTCCTTTCAGTATAATAGCGCAGCCTAAGGCTGAAAGCCTTTCATCTTATAGGAGATGTATCAAAACGAAATATAGCTATCATTCTGTCATTCAGAGGGCTTTAGCCCGAAGAATCTACTCCCTTTATGATAGGAGAAGAGATTCTTCGCTACGCTCTGAATGACGATACTGCACTGAATAAATGCTTAAAAACTCTGTGAGACTCTGCGTCCTCTGTGGTGAAACACTAAATTATCATTTACACTCCATAACAATCAGGAATTTATTCGTAACTTTGCAACCTGCGAGACTAAATTTAAGCAAAACATGAGAGTAGTTATACAACGCACCGGACATGCATCTGTCACCATTAATGGAATTTGCAAATCAGCCATTGGAAAAGGATTGATGATATTGGTAGGCATTGAGGAAACAGACGGGAAAGAGGACATTGACTGGTTGTGTAAAAAGATAGTCAACCTGCGCGTTTTCGATGACGAGAATGGCATTATGAACAAATCGGTGCTCGACATTAACGGTGAGATACTGGTAATCAGCCAGTTCACACTGCATGCATCTACTAAGAAAGGTAACCGCCCCTCTTACATCCGGGCAGCCAAACCGGAAATATCCATCCCGTTGTACAAACAATTCTGTGATGAATTGAGTTTAGAATTAGGAAAAGAAATAGGTACCGGCGAATTTAGAGCCGATATGAAGGTAGAATTACTAAACGATGGTCCTGTGACCATCTGTATGGATACTAAAAACAAGGAATAATGACATTAGAAGAAGCACAGAAAGAGGTAGACTCCTGGATAAAGAAATTCGGAGTACGCTACTTCAGCGAGCTCACCAATATGGCCGTATTGACCGAGGAGGTAGGCGAACTGGCGCGCGTAATGGCACGCAAATACGGTGACCAGTCCTTCAAGGAAGGAGAAAAAGACAACGTGGAAGAAGAAATAGCAGACATCCTTTGGGTACTTCTCTGCATTGCCAATCAAACGGGTGTCGACGTCACCAAAGCCTTTGCACACAGCATCGAGAAGAAGACCAAACGGGACCAGACAAGGCATATCAATAACCCTAAATTATCAGATCATGGAGAATAATGAACAGAACAAGTACAATGCCGCCCTGGCAAAGTATAACACCAACCTAGATGATGCGGAAGTAGCTGCACAGGTAGCGAAGATTATTGCAGAAAAAGTACCTGCAAACAATACTCCGGAAGTAAAGAAATTCCTGTTTAACTGCATCGACCTCACTACGCTGAACAGTACGGACAGCGATGAAAGCGTCATGAAATTCACTCAGAAGGTAAATCAGTTCGACGAGGAATTTCCCGACTTGAAGAACGTGGCAGTCATCTGCGTATACCCCAACTTCGCCGAAGTGGTGAAAGATACACTGGAGGTAGAAGACGTAAACATAGCCTGCGTATCGGCCGGTTTCCCCTCTTCACAGACATTTATCGAGGTTAAAGTAGCCGAAACAGCTATGGCCCTCATGGACGGTGCAGACGAGATTGATATTGTGATTTCTGTCGGCAAATTCCTTAGCGGAGACTACGAAACCATGTGCGACGAGATACAGGAACTGAAGGAGACTTGCAAGGAACACCACATGAAAGTAATCCTTGAAACGGGCGCCCTGAAGACGGCTTCCAACATTAAGAAAGCCTCTATCCTATCCATGTATGCAGGGGCCGATTTCATCAAGACTTCCACCGGAAAGCAGCAACCTGCAGCCACTCCGGAAGCAGCCTATGTGATGTGTCAGGCTATTAAAGAATATCATGCTTTGACAGGCAATAAGGTCGGTTTTAAACCTGCCGGTGGGATTAATTGCGCGAACGATGCGTTGATTTATTATACCATCGTGAAAGAGGTGCTCGGTGAAGAATGGCTAGATAATACATTATTCCGTCTAGGTACGAGCCGCCTTGCCAACCTGCTGCTTTCAGAGATAAAGGGTGAAGAGATGAAGTTCTTCTAAGAAGCGATGGTTTTTCTAAGAGACGAACGCTTTTAATCTTTTAGACGCGGATTGAGCGGATTAAGCGGATTTTATTTGTACAGGCATAGTACAATAAAATCCGCTTAATCCGCGTCTAAAAAATATGTGATAGTTTATTACTTACACCTCGAAAATACAGCTCACTTATCCCGTTCTACCACATAATCAAGGTAGCAAGCAAGTGCCGTCTTCACATCAGAGTCGGCAATAGCAGTCAGTAGAGAAAGCGCTTTTTCCTTAAAGTCATGCATCACTTTCGTGGCATATTCGATGCCTCCATGCTGCTTGACAAACTCGATTAAACGGGCAATTTCATCAGCAGAAGCCGTTCCGTTCTTCACTTTTATCGCAATATCATGAACTTGTTCATCCCGAACCGAGTTCAGCACATAGAGCGCGGGCAAAGTCAACTTCCCTTCCAGCATATCGTTTCCGGTCGGCTTACCTATTTCTTTATTCTCATAATAATCAAAAATATCATCCTTTATCTGGAAACAGAGACCAATATACTCGCCAAACAGACGCGCATATTCCGCCTTTTCATCGTCAGCCCCCACCGAAAGCGCACCCGCCTTGGTACAAGCAGCAAACAGAACAGCCGTCTTCTTACGAATAACATCGAAATAAACAGCCTCGGAAAACTCAGAATTACTAACATTGGAAAGCTGCAGGAGCTCTCCTTCCGCCAAGTCCTGTCCCAAATTTGAAACGACATCGATAATAGCATGGTTGCGCGTCAAGCCAACCTCCACCAGAGCTGTAGACAGCAGATGGTCACCCGTCAGCACAGCCACCTTATTATTAAAGATAGCATTCACCGAAAGCTGCCCGCGACGTTCGGAACTCTCGTCCACCACATCATCGTGCACCAGGCTCGCCGTATGCAAAAGCTCCAGAGCAACCGCCGCATGGAGCGTTGCCGGACAAACCTCGCCGTGCAACTTTGCAGCCAGCAATACCAAAATCGGGCGCATCATCTTCCCATTCCTCTGCCGAATATGTGCAATCACATTGTTCAGCAAAAGATTGGAACTGGAGAAGCAGCTATCAAAAAGCTTTTTGAAGTCATCCAGTTCTGCAGAAATCGGGGATTTGATGAGGGGTATACTTTCCATGCGTCACTATTTGCGTACAAAAATAGTAATAAAACGGGTAATACGGTATTTTTTTGTACTTTTACCATGAAAAAAGGATAAATATATGAATTCGATCGATAAACTTTTCTTGCTAGATGCCTACGCACTGATATACCGTGCCTATTATGCGTTCATAAAGAATCCGCGAATTAATTCGAAAGGATTTAATACTTCTGCAATATTGGGCTTTGTAAATACCCTTGAAGAAGTATTGAAGAAGGAGAACCCTACGCATATCGGAGTGGCATTCGACCCCTCGGGGCCCATGTTCCGACACGAAGCCTACGAACAGTATAAAGCGCAACGGGAGGAAACGCCCGAAGCCATCCGCCTCTCCGTACCTATTATAAAAGATATTATACGCGCCTATCGCATCCCCATCTTGGAGGTTTCCGGCTACGAGGCCGACGACGTTATCGGCACCCTTGCCACCGAAGCGGGCAAGCAAGGCATCACCACCTATATGATGACGCCCGATAAAGACTACGGCCAGTTGGTATCAGACCACGTATTCATGTACCGCCCCAAACACAGCGGCGGCTTCGAAGTGATGGGCGTTGAAGAAATAAAAGCGAAGTTCGACATCCAGTCCACCGCCCAAGTCATCGACATGCTGGGGTTGATGGGCGATGCTTCCGACAATATCCCCGGCTGTCCGGGCGTGGGAGAGAAAACCGCACAAAAGCTGATTGCCGAATTCGGGAGCATCGAAAACCTGCTCGAACATACCGACCAACTAAAAGGCGCTCTGAAAACCAAAGTGGAGGCCAACCGCGAAATGATTACTTTCTCCAAATTCCTTGCTGCCATCAAAACCGATGTGCCCATTGCCCTCGACCTGAAAACTCTTGTTCGTGAAGAACCGAACGAAGAGGAACTGCGCAAGATTTTCGAGGAGTTAGAATTTCGCACGCTCATCGACCGGGTACTTAAAAAGTCGGGCACTCCTCTCCCCTCCTCTTCTTCTTCACCCGACATTTACGCCGGAACTCTGTTTGCCCAGCCAACGAGTTCCAATTCGGAAAAGAATGCTCCGACTCAAGGCGATTTGTTTGCAAATTCTGCGGGCGACGGGGCAGACGGCTTCAAAAATCAAAATCTCACGCGCTTAGAAATGCTTGATGTAGACTATCAACTCATTGATACAGAAGAGAAAAGAAAGGAAATTATTCAAAAGTTGCTTACAACGGAAATTCTCTCAATAGACACGGAAACCACCGGAACTGAGCCAATGGAAGCCGAATTGGTGGGAATGAGCTTCAGTGATACCGAAAATCGGGCGTACTATGTACCCGTTCCGGCAAATCGGGAGGAAGCGTTAAAAATAGTCAATGAGCTTCGCCATCTCTACGAAAATGAGAAATCCTTGAAGGTCGGACAAAATATCAAGTACGATATGATTGTTCTGCAAAACTACGGAGTTCAGGTGAAAGGAAAACTTTTCGATACGATGCTCGCCCACTACGTGTTGCAACCCGAACTTCGACACAACATGGACTATCTGGCAGAAATCTATCTGCACTACCAGACCATTCACATCGACGAACTTATCGGAGCGCGGGGAAAGAACCAGAAGAACATGCGCGACCTTCCACCCGAAGATGTCTACCGCTATGCCTGCGAAGATGCCGACGTAACGCTGAAACTGAAAAACATACTGGAAAAAGAACTGAAAGAGCAATCTGTCGAACCGCTTTTCTACGAAATCGAAATGCCGCTCGTCCCCGTGCTCGTCAATATAGAGAGCAACGGAGTACGTATCGACACGGAAGCTCTGAAACAGTCGTCCGAGCATTTCACGGTACGCCTGCAAGAGGTTGAAAAGGAAATCTATGAATTGGCGGGTGAAACATTCAATATAGGTTCTCCCAAGCAAGTGGGCGAAGTGCTGTTTGGCAAGCTGAGGATTGTGGAGAAGGCGAAAAAGACCAAGACCGGACAGTACGTCACCTCCGAAGAAGTACTCGAAAGCCTGCGAAATAGACACGAAATCATCGGCAAGATACTCGAATACCGCGGCCTGAAGAAACTCCTCAGCACCTATATCGACTCCTTGTCCCAACTGATAAACCCGCGTACCGGACGCATCCATACCTCTTTCAATCAGGCTGTAACCGCCACCGGACGCCTCAGTTCCAGCAACCCGAACTTGCAGAACATCCCCATCCGCGACGAATATGGCAAGGAAATCCGCAAAGCCTTCATCCCCGACGACGGTTGCGAGTTCTTCTCTGCCGACTATTCGCAGATTGAACTGCGCATCATGGCACACCTGAGCCAAGACCGGAACATGGTCGACGCCTTCCTCAGCGGCCACGACATCCATGCCGCCACCGCCGCCAAAATCTATAAGATAGACATAAAGGACGTCACCGCCGACATGCGCCGCAAAGCCAAAACCGCCAACTTCGGCATCATCTACGGCATCTCTGTCTTCGGACTGGCAGAGCGGATGAACGTCTCCCGCCAGGAAGCCAAAGAACTGATTGACGGATACTTTGAAACCTATCCGCAGGTGAAGGAGTACATGGACAAGAGCATCCAGGTGGCACGCGAAAACGGATATGTGGAAACCATCTTCCACCGCAAACGCTTCCTGCCCGATATCAACTCACGAAATGCCGTGGTTCGCGGCTATGCGGAACGCAATGCCATCAATGCTCCCATACAAGGAAGTGCCGCCGATATCATCAAAGTAGCCATGTCACTCATCTATCAACGTTTCCAAAGTTACAATCTGAAAGCAAAGATGATTTTACAGGTCCATGACGAACTAAATTTCAGCGTTCCGGAGGCCGAAAAAGAGATTGTACAAAAAATTGTAATCGAAGAAATGGAACGGGCCTATCACATGCTGGTACCCCTGAAAGCCGATTGCGGGTGGGGAAAGAACTGGTTGGAGGCTCATTAATCCGCCCTATAACTTTATTTAACTTACAATCAGAAAGTAACAGAAGCAATCGCTTTAAAATACAGTTTGCTCACCAGAATATCCGGCAACCCCACTGCCGGATATTTTTTATTCATTTATCTTCCCAAAAAGAAAGCTCACCGAAAGTCTCATATCTGACATATTGATAATATTTCACCCAAATATTGCAATTATATCAATATAAGCAGTACCTTTGCACCGGATTTGAGAACACAATGATAGAAAATAGTAAATATCAACTCTAAAAATAGCAACCATAAAGACTTTAAAAACTTTGATTTTATTCTCCCTCCTCTTTGTTTGTGGAATGAACGCATCAGCCGACAACAAAAGTAACCTTATTTACAATTCGGAAGAAGTAAACGGATTGAAAGTGGGTCAGACTGTATATAAGATGGAGGGCAGCTCGCTTGCCAACTACATGAAGTACAACTACAAGTACGACGAGCAGAACCGCATGACAGAAAGTGAAGCTCTGAAATGGAACAGCACCAAGAACGCATGGACTAATGATATGTGCATCCGCTATGCCTACCAGGGCAAGTCGGTTACCACTACTTACTACAAATGGAACAACAAAAAACAGGAATACGTGTTGCTTCCCGAAATGACGGTTACAATGGATAATCCCAATATGTAATCTATTCATTCTCTCTTAAAAATACTCTCTAACAGACATAACCTTTTCATAAAATAAAAGAGCCGGGATGTGCGATGTATCCCGGCTCTTTTTGTATTTTTGTGTCGAAAATCAAACATAATATGATACCGCAGGCACTTATCCATTACATTGAAACAGAAATCATTCCCCGATACCGGGAGTTTGACAAGGCACACAACCTTTCGCACGCACAAACCGTCATTGCAGAAAGCCTTACTCTCGCCCGACAGTACCTCGAAGCTGACGAACGCCTTGTCTACACCATTGCCGCCTACCACGACACGGGGCTGTGCCGCGACCGTGCCACACATCACATTGTCTCCGGAGAGATACTGATGGTAGACGCCACCCTACGCCAATGGTTCAGCGAAGAAGAGCTTCAGACGATGAAAGAGGCCGTAGAAGACCACCGCGCCTCTGCCGACCACGAGCCCCGAAGCATCTACGGACGCATCGTTGCCGAAGCCGACCGCATCATCGACCCGGACACCACCCTGCGCCGTACCGTGCAATACGGATTAAAACAAAGCCCCACGGCAGAGGAAGAATGGCACTACCAACGCTTCCACAAGCATCTCATGGAGAAGTACGCACCCGGCGGTTATCTGAAACTTTGGTTTCCGCACGGCAAGAATGCAGGGCAACTGAAAGAGCTGCAAAACATAATTGCCGATGAAGTTGTGTTGAAGCAGGCTTTTCACCAGTTGTTTACCGAAGAAAGAGGATAAGAAAGCAGAACGGAAGAAAGTGTCCCCTAACCAGAAGATATTTATCCTTATACCTAATTATCAGCACCTTGCATTTACCGATTGTTATCCCGCGATGTAAAAGCATTTACCTCGTAGTGTAACGCCTTTTACCTCGTAGTGTAACGGCCTTTACCTCGGTGTGTAAAAGCATTTACCACGAATGGTAAACGGAGTTCCCCTAAGGTAAACGGACTGCCCCCGTGATAAAGGGAGCGGAGCAGGCACGAAACAAACCCCGACTATGAATTAAAGCCCAATCTTTTACCAAATAAAGAGAAGAATACCTATCTTTGCAGGCAAGAAACAGAAGGTGTGTCAAAACGAAATATAGCTATCATTCTGTCATTCAGAGGGCTTTAGCCCGAAGAATCTACTCCCTTTATGATAGGAGAAGAGATTCTTCGCTACGCTCTGAATGACAGAATGAAATGCTTATCTCAGTTTCGATACACTCCCGTGTAATTTAACGCGAGCTCGATATAACTGTGCTGTGTCAAGAGGCTGTGTCAAAACAGTCAATGAATCATTCTTTAGACGCAGATGAAGCGGATTGAGCGGATTTTTAATTCATTCATCCGCTCTATCTGCAAAATCCGCGTCTAAAAAATATCTTTTTGATAGTTCTGACGCAGCCTCTTGAGTTACTCCTGTTCTTAACTTGAATAATTCATAGCAGGAGTTAAAGGCTGATAGCTTTATAAGTGACAGGCTACAAGTGGTGAGCGACACTATCGGCTTCTAACTCCTACTATGTAGGTTAGAGAGATAATTATAAATATAACGAAATAGATAATGGCTTTACAATGTGGTATTGTCGGACTGCCGAACGTAGGCAAATCGACGCTTTTCAATTGTTTGTCCAATGCCAAGGCGCAGGCGGCAAACTTCCCTTTTTGTACAATAGAACCGAACGTAGGTGTCATCACCGTGCCCGATGAGCGACTGACACGGCTTGCCGAGCTGGTGCATCCGGGACGCATCGTGCCCACTACCGTAGGAATTGTGGACATTGCCGGACTGGTGAAAGGCGCCAGCAAGGGCGAAGGTTTGGGCAACAAGTTCCTTGCCAATATCCGCGAGACGGACGCCATCATCCACGTGCTGCGTTGCTTCGACGACGACAACGTGACGCACGTAGACGGCAGCATCAACCCTGTGCGCGACAAGGAAATCATCGACTACGAACTTCAGCTGAAAGACCTCGAAACGATTGAAAGCCGCATTCAGAAGGTGCAGAAGCAGACACAGACGGGTGGCGACAAGACTGCCAAGCTGGCTTATGACGTATTGGTGCAGTACAAGGACGCCCTGGAACAAGGCAAATCGGCACGCACCGTGCAGTTCGATACCAAAGATGAGCGGAAGATAGCGAAAGAACTCTTTCTGTTGACCTCGAAACCGGTGATGTACGTCTGCAATGTGGACGAAGCCAGTGCCGTGAGCGGTAACAAATACGTGGAAATGGTGCGCGAAGCCGTAAAGGACGAGAACGCGGAAATATTGATTGTGGCCGCCAAGACAGAAGCGGACATTGCCGAACTGGAGACCTACGAAGACCGCCAGATGTTCTTGCAGGAAGTAGGTCTGGAGGAGTCGGGCGTGAGCCGTCTGATTAAATCGGCTTACACGTTGCTGAACCTTGAAACCTTTATCACTGCCGGAGAAATGGAAGTGAAGGCATGGACGTATCAGAAGGGCTGGAAAGCCCCGCAGTGCGCCGGAGTTATCCATACGGACTTTGAGAAAGGCTTTATCCGCGCCGAAGTCATCAAGTACGAAGACTTCATCAAGTATAGCAGCGAGGCTGCCGTTCGCGAGGCCGGAAAGCTGGGCGTGGAAGGCAAGGAATACGTGGTGCAGGACGGAGACATCATGCACTTCCGTTTCAACGTCTGATAACAGAGATTTATAGCCACAACATAAAAGCGGATGCCCTATGACGAGAACAGTTTTTTTCTCTTTTATTCTTTCTGCTTGGTGCCGTCGCCTATGCGCAGCAGCAAGACTCCATAACCATCCGCGGACGGGTGACGGATTATGGCGGACAGCCGATAGACAGCGCATCCGTATGGTGGCAGAACCCACAGTTTGACAATGTAGTAGAAGTTGCCACCGATAAAGACGGTTGCTACACCGCTCGTGTGCCGGAAGGTAAATATAAGAGTGTAGCCTCCATCTACTTCCCGTCTTATGCGCACACGGCCCTGAAGAGTGGCCTGCCCGAGGCGGAACATCGCCTGGAGTTCTGGGTGTGGGACTTCATTGCCGACCGCGACACCACGCTCGATATCCGCTATAACCGCATGGAAGTCTACGGTCTGCGCGCTTTCAGCATTCCCGGCGCCATGCCGGCTTATCAGATATATGTCCGCCCTATGAGCCTGACACGTACCTATGAATGGATGAAAACCGCCAAACCGTCTTCCATAGTACATGGCGAAGACCTCAGCGGCATCCAGCAAGAAGCGCAAAGCAAGGAAGCCAGAGAATGCCAATGGGCTCCGCACTCCGACCAACTGAAAGCCACCGTCTGGATAGACGGTGAAGAGGTTCCAATCCTGATGAAACAGGAGATAAAGGAGTATTATGAAGCCGATGAATACGGCAATGCTTATCTACTGACGGTAGACCTCCCCAAGCATCCGAAGAAAGGCCTCCCCTACCTCGTCTTCAAGGTGGAACTGACCGACCTGGAGAATGGCGACCGCGGTGAAGGACTTTACTATATGGAAAAGGCGAAATACGTTAAATAACTCTATAGATATGGCAGAACTAAAACATCTCATTGCAGGCACCGGCGGCGTAGGAGGCTCGATTGCCGCATTCCTCGCCCTGGCCGGAAAGGACGTCACCTGCATTGCACGCGGTGGGCATCTTGCCGCCCTGCGCGAACACGGATTGCGGTTGCACTCCGACCTGAAAGGCGAACATACCCTGAATATTCCCGCCTATACCGCTGAGGAATTTCAAGGTAAGGCGGATGTTATATTCGTATGCGTCAAAGGATATTCGGTGGACTCTATCACGGAACTCATCAAGCGGGCGGCACACGAGGGCACAGTTGTGCTTCCCATTCTGAACGTTTACGGCACCGGCCCCCGCATTCAGCGCCTGGTGCCCGGAGTAACGGTGCTCGACGGTTGCATCTACATCGTAGGTTTCGTGTCCGGCAAAGGGGAGATTACACAAATGGGAAAGATATTCCGTCTCGTTTACGGCGCGCACAAAGGCACGAATGTTTCCCGTGAAACATTGAAAGCCATCCAGCGTGATATGCAGGAAAGCGGCATTAAAGCGGAGATATCTCCCGACATCCAGCGGGATACTTTCATCAAGTGGTCTTTCATCTCTGCCATGGCGGTGACAGGCGCCTATTATGACGTACCTATGGGCGAAGTACAAAAGCCCGGCAAGGTGCGCGATACGTTTATCGGTCTTTCCCAAGAAAGTGCCGCATTGGGCAAAAAAACTGGGCATAGCGTTCGAGGAAGATGTAGTGGAGTATAATCTCAAGGTTATGGACAAGCTCGCCCCCGAAAGTACCGCTTCCATGCAGAAGGATATGGCGAAAGGACACGAAAGCGAAGTACAAGGATTGCTCTTCGATATGATTATTGCAGCAGAGGAACAGGGGATTGATACTCCGACGTATAGAATGGTGGCGGAGAAATTCAAAGCCGAATAATAACCACACTAAAACAGAATAATATGTTATCACTACTTTCTATTAACTGGAACCCGAACCCCGAACTATTCAGTATCGGAAGTTTCCCTATCCGTTATTACGGTCTGCTGTGGGTTGTCGGCATCGCACCTGCCTATGTGATAGCGCACCGCCAGTTTCACGACCGCAAAATCAGTGAAAAGACGTTTGAACCGCTATTCTTCTATTGCTTCTTCGGCATACTGATTGGAGCGCGGCTGGGACACTGCCTGTTCTATCAGCCGGACTATTACCTGAACCACTTTTGGGAAATGATACTTCCCGTCAAGTTCCTGCCGGGCGGCGGTTGGAAATGGACCGGATATGAAGGACTTGCCAGTCATGGCGGTACACTGGGATTGATTATTGCCCTTTGGACATACTGCCGCAAAACGAAGATGCATTACATGGACGTGCTGGACATGATAGCCGTTGCCACACCTATCACGGCTTGTTTCATCCGCCTTGCCAACCTGATGAACTCCGAAATTATCGGCAAACCGACGGACGTGCCCTGGGCATTCGTCTTCGAACGGGTAGATATGCTGCCCCGCCATCCGGCACAGCTTTACGAAGCAATTGCCTATTTCATCTTCTTCCTGGGAATGATTTACTTGTACAAGAGGGGGCAGAAAAGCATCGCCAACTTGCCTGCGAAGTCATCCTCCCTGACCGCTACGGGCTACCATCGCGGCTTCTTCTTCGGTCTCTGCCTGACGGAGATATTCATCTTCCGCTTCTTTATTGAGTTCCTGAAAGAAGACCAGGTGGACTTTGAAAGCACCATGTCGCTCAATATGGGGCAATGGCTCAGCATTCCGTTCGTACTTATCGGACTGTACTTTATGTTCTTCTACGGAAAAAAGAAAAAGGGAAGTTAATTACTTCCCTTTTACTATTCGTTTTATATCGCTCAACTTATTCAGCGCCTCCAGCGGCGTCAGGTTATTCACATCCAGATTTAGGATTTCATCGCGTATCTGGCACAGTATCGGGTCGTCCGGTTGGAAGAAACTTAGCTGCATACCTTCGCGCGTCTCTCCCACTTCTGCCATCGGCTTACTCGAAATGCCTTGTTGGCGATTATCCGCCTCCAACTGTTTCAGTATGTCGTTGACACGCTTCACAATGCTCTTGGGCATACCTGCCATCTTCGCCACATGGATACCGAAGGAGTGCTCGCTACCGCCACGCTCCAACTTGCGCAGGAAGATGACTTTATTGTCCACTTCTTTCACGGAAACATTATAGTTCTTGATACGCTTGAAGGACTTCTCCAT
Organism: Bacteroides sp.; assembly: GCA_021203515.1. Lineage (GTDB taxonomy): Bacteria > Bacteroidota > Bacteroidia > Bacteroidales > Bacteroidaceae > Bacteroides. The sequence continues at coordinate 18,246 of JAJQAY010000064.1, forward strand.
TTCATTCAGTTCGTGGTAGTGCGTGGCAAACAATGTACGCGCCCTTGCACGCGGGTGCTCGTGAATGTGCTCCACAATGACCCATGCAATAGAAATACCATCGTAGGTGGAAGTACCGCGCCCCAGCTCGTCAAAGAGCACCAGGCTGCGGGGAGACAGGTTATTCAGGATGTCCGCCGCCTCGTTCATCTCCACCATAAAGGTAGATTCACCGACGGAGATATTACCACTGGCGCCTACACGGGTGAATATCTTGTCCACCAATCCAATATGTGTACTCTCTGCGGGCACAAAGCTGCCTATCTGCGCCGTCAGCGTAATCAGTGCCGTTTGCCGCAGCAAGGCAGACTTACCCGCCATGTTCGGACCGGTGATAATGATAATCTGCTGCGTGCCGCTATCCAGCATCACGTCATTGGCAATGTATTTCTCGCCCACGGGAAGCTGCTTCTCAATGACCGGATAGCGTCCCTGGTGGATTTCCAGGACATCATCATCGGCAATCACGTGACGGATATAGTTGTTTTCCGCAGCAGAAGTGACAAAAGAAAGCAGGCAGTCCAGACGCGCAATCTGGTTGGCGTTAATCTGGATGGCAGGGATGAACTCGCTTAACGCCTGCACAAGCTCCGTGTATAACTGCGTTTCCAATACGAGTATCTTATCCTCCGCACCGAGAATTTTCTCTTCATATTCCTTAAGTTCCTGCGTGATGTAGCGTTCGGCATTCGCCAAGGTCTGCTTACGTATCCACTCCTGCGGCACCTTGTCCTTATGCATATTACGCACTTCGATATAGTAACCGAAGACGTTGTTATAGCCGATTTTCAGGCTTGGGATATTCGTAAGTTCGCTTTCACGTTGCTGTATTTGCAAGAGGTAGTCTTTGTCCGAATAAGCAATCCGGCGCAACTCGTCCAGCTCTTCGTTCACACCGGACTTGATGACGCCCCCTTATTGATGAGCAACGGCGGGTCATTATTTATCTCCTTTTCGATACGGTCGCGGACGGACCGGCAGATATTCAACTGCTCGCCTATATGGTTCAGGCTGGCGTTATCCGCTTCCATACAAGCCGCTTTGATAGGCTCAATAGCCTGCAAAGCCACTTTCAGCGCAACGACTTCGCGCGGAGAGACACGCCCCACCGCCACTTTGGAGATAATACGCTCTAAATCGCCTATCAGATGCAATTGCTCTTCTATCAATTCCTTAAAATCGGGCTTGCGAAAGAAGTATTCCACCACATTCAAGCGTTCGTTGATGGGCTTCCTTCAGCGGGAACACCAACCAACGCTTCAGCAGGCGGGCGCCCATCGGGCTGATTGTCTTGTCTATCACGTTCAGCAGGCTGCTGCCACCATCGTTCATGCTACCCATCAACTCCAGGCTACGGACAGTGAACTTGTCCAAACGAACGTATTTATCCTCCTCGATACGCGCCAACGAAGTGATATGCCCAATCTGCGTGTGCTGCGTCATGATGAGATATTGCAAGATGGTTCCCGAAGCGATGATACCGTTCTTGAGATGTTCCACACCGAAACCTTTCAGGTTCTTCACCTCAAAGTGTTTCAGCAATTTCTCGCGGGCGGTGGTTTCTGTAAATACCCAGTCGTCCAGTTCGAAAGTAAAGAACTTACTGCCGAAGTTCCCCTCGAACATGCCGCGCTTGCCACGTTCAAAGAGTACTTCCTTCGGGGCAAAGTTATTCAGCAGCTTATCCGCATAGCCGAAAGGGCCTTCCGCTGTCAAGAACTCCCCGTAGATATATCCAGAAAAGCTACCCCACAGGCGCTTTTACCGAAGTGTACGGCAGCGAGGAAATTGTTCTCCCGATAGTTCAATACGTTGTCGTTGATAGATACCCCCGGTGTCACCAATTCCGTGATACCCCGCTTCACGAGCTTCTTCGTCAGTTTCGGGTCTTCCAGTTGGTCGCAGATGACAACGCGCTTACCCGCACGTATCAGCTTGGGCAGATACGTATCGAGCGCATGGTGTGGAAAGCCCGCCATTTCAATGGTTTTTCCCTTGCCGTTGGCACGCTTAGTAAGGGTGATGCCCAGGATTTCGGCAGCCACAACAGCATCGGTGGAGTAAGTCTCATAGAAGTCACCACAACGAAACAGCATGACAGCATCGGGATGCTTTGCCTTCAAGTCAAGGAACTGTTTCATCATCGGGGTAAGGACAATATCTTCGTTCACAGCGGTATATCTTTTACGGTTAGTAAGCGATGGATTAATAGTACGCAAAGATAATCCTTTTTTAGAAAATAAACACGGAGAGTCTTTAAATCCTTAGCAAGCCTTAACAAAGGCGGTAGTTTTACTAAAACATGTTATTAAACACACTTTTTTATTTGTTTTATTTGGAGATTTCTCAAAAGTCCGTACCTTTGTACTGTGTCTTCATAGTATTAGATTTAAGGTTAACAAAGGTTGGAGTACAGCGGTACTCCTTTTTTATGCCCATACGTTTGCAAATGCCGGTTGACGGCCTGCCAATTCCCTTAAAACTGGCGCAACAGTTCCTCTAAAGTCACACCGCTATCGGCTTTCATCTTCTCCATACGGATACGTTTCAACCGTTTCTTCACCGAATCTTTCTCCAAGTGCATGATTTGCGACATCTCCGACTGCGACAACTGCATCTTCACCATGTAGCAATAACGCAAGTCTTCCTTGTTCAGCAACGGATAAATCTGTTGCAGACGCTTAGTGAAGCCGTCAAAAATAAGGTCCGCGTCCCGTACGATGTCATCCCAGTCGTCATCCGAAAGCAGGATATTACTCCCCTTCTCTATTTCTTGGACAATACGCAGGTTCAACCTCCTGAAGAAAGCCTCTTTCAGTTTGGTTTCTTTCTGTTCCAGTTCCGCCATGCGTTGCAGGCTCTCCGAACTTACTTTGCGCTGCCGGTGCAACTCCTCTTTCTGGCTATCAAACTGGCGTTGCTGCCTCATCAATCGGCGACGATAGAAGAAATAAACAATACTTGCCACCCACAGTGACAGTAAGGACAGGATAGTCATCATATATACATTGTTCTGCCTTTCCGCCGCCTGACTGTGCCAATAAAGATTTTCGACAGGCGGTTGTTCGTGCCGGTAAAGTTCCTGCAAAGCAATGGCTTCGGCTGTATGCCGCTGCTTCCGCAAGGTATCGGCCAACTCCGTAAAGCGCAACAAAAGAGGATAGGCGTCCGCCGCACGCCCCATTTGATAATAGGTCTTGGCCATATAGTTGCACGCGTCCGCCTGTGTAGCCAAACTCGAACTGGCTACTGCCTTCCGGAAATAATAATAAGCGGAGTCATATTTCCTCAGCTTCCTGAACAAGTCCAGTTTTGTGGCGCAAAGGCCAAGAATGGCTATCGAGTCTTTTTCCGGACGAAGCGCTATGGACTTGTTAATATATTCCAAAGCCTTATCACATTCTCCCATTTGTGCATAGATGCTGCCCAAATCGGTATAGACATAAACCAATTGCCCGGGCAGTGAATCTGTGATTGCCGCATCATAGGCAGCCTGCGCATAATGCAGAGCGCTGTCGAGTCTGTTCGTGAACAGATAACCGATTGCGATATCACACAGCGCCAAGTTTTTATAGAAATGGTTATCCATCCTCAATGCCGCATTCAGGGCTTCTTTGGAGTAACGTACCTTACCGGAATATTCGTCTTCACTCAAACAAACAACTCCCAACCAGGTATTTACCCTATAAAGTTGTTCGTCATTCCCACTACCTTGCAGGAAAAGCAGTGCTTTCAAGAAAGATTGTATGGCGTCTTCCATACGATGCAACCGCCTGTCCAAATGCGCTTTGCAGTAAAGCGCCCGTTCGGCATAGAGGGAATCGCCCGATGTGCTGAAATACTTAATGGCAGGCAGAAACAAAGTGTCCGTCGCCACAGTCAGTTGTTGTTTCCGATGCATGGCTTCGGACATAAGCAGGGCATATAGTGCATAGTCACGATCTGACAAGTGTTGCAATGACTCTTCTATCCCGTTCATCACCGTAATGGCGCTGTCTGTCTCTTTTCCGCCATTAACTTCTCGGCCAGCGCTACACGACGGTCAGGACCACAAGCCACTAAAACCAGCCCCCATAAAACAATCCATGCAATGTGTTTGTATCTCATATTTGTGTTATTTATAAAAATCGTTTCAGTCAACCACCCGCTTCAGCAATCGCTTTCTTCAACATGCGGATATTTCTCTTTGTTCGTCCAAAAGAGGTAACAGAGGCACGCCGGTTCAAATCGCAGATACTGTTATCCATACCTGTCCTTTGTCGAACACAACGAATATCTGTTCTCCCCAGCTACCGCTGAAAAAGCCCGGAGAAGTGTGACCCACGAAACAGTCGTCGCCTGCATGTTCATAACTCCATTTCTCGCGGGCACCCAACTTCTGTATCACTCCATACAACTCGTCCAAAGAGAGTTTGGTCTCCACCTTTCCAAAAAAAACAGTTTCCGGTATTGCGTATAGGAAAACAGGATGAACAGCAACGTAGGAATGCCGACAATGCCCAGTAAAAACGGAGTTTCAAAAAAGACAGGAGTCCCCGCAAGCATTTATAGATTGCGATACCTGTAATTATAAATGGAATGAACAGCATAAAAACCGATAATCCGTAATGCGTCAACGCATTGTCCACAGACAAATTCATCCGTCCGGTGCGCATGACAAAAGCTGCCAATCCTTCATTCCGCTCTTTATGGAACTGCATCCAATAGTTGATAAGCACCCCCGCAAATAAAAAGAATATCACAAATACCCATAGGTAATTGCTGCTTTCTATATCGAGCGGATAAGTATTGAGCGGGTATTCCACGCCACCAAAGGTAAGGTCTAACGGAGTAATGACATAACTGCCCGGGCGTTCGGCTTTCATTCGGTATACAAAGCGATACTCCTCCACTCCATTCCGGGAAGAATACATATTTGAAGAAGAAAGCTGCTCGATGCCCGGATGCTGAAAAGCAGGCGTACGGGGATCGGGTTCCCGGTTGCAGACCAGTATCAGCTTAAACTCCTGTCCCGCCTTTGGCATAGCCGGCTCTGTGGTGAGGGTACAGACCACTCCTTCCGAATTTTTTGCAGGAAGCACATTCACAACGGCAGATGCGCAGGTATAGGTATTTCCTTCAATAATTGCCGTAATAGCAGGCAAAGTCACCGTTCCCGGTTTTAAAAAGCGGATAGCAAAATAAAACCCTTGCAATGAAACGATTTCCGAGTTTCCATTCACCATTGTCATCCGCGACGAACTCATCGGATGAGGGCCGGATATCCGTTCCACTTCCTCCGCATCCCATACGGGAGGAGTACATTTTTCCATTTCCCGGTTGCTCAAATAGCGCAACTGCACTTCCTTGCCAACATATATCTGATGGAAAGCCGTGTCTACTTCACTGACGAAGAACGCTTTGTCAGTCTGCTGCGCCAAGACCGCAGGCAGGTAGAATATCCCGAAAAGACAAACTAACAGTAGCTTGAAAGCGGTATGTACTTTTGCCGGATAAGTTTCCACAATACTTCCCTTACTTAGTTTCTTCCCACTCCTTTTCCAGCTTCCCGTCGATGTCATACTGTTTCCAACGTCCGATACGACGCCCGTTCCGGTACTCTCCCACTTCACGCACACGGTCATTTTTCACATAGCGAGACTCGAACGGCCCGTTTTGGCGCCCGTTTTCGTAGTTGGAGATTTCCCAATAATCGTAACGGCTTGTCACAACCAGCTGGCGTGCCTTGCCATGAAGACGGTCATACTGGTAGGTCGCTTCATAAATCAGTTCTCCATTCTCCGGATTATATTCGCGATAAAGCCCGTCCTTACGGTCGGCTTTCATATAGTACTCCCGTTTGCGGGCGCCCGTCTCCCGGTCATACGAGACATGCAATCCTTCTTCCTTTCCGTTAGCATAGATCTGAATGACAAGCGTATCTCCGTTTTCAGCTATCTCCGTCCAGCGCCCGTCCTTTTGGCCGTTTTTATAATGTCCCAATACATGCGGAAGGCCGAAAGTGAATATAGCCGAATAATCACCGTCTTTCTGCCCATATTCATTGTAATAGACTGTTTCATGCAGCTCATAAGTACCTTTCAGGAAAGTAAACCGCTTGCCCACTTGCTTACCGTCCTTGTAAGTATGCTCCCGGCGCAAAGTGCCGTCAAAGTCATAGTATATGTCTTTACCGTCCTGCTTGCCAGCACGATAATTCACCTCGCGTTCCAGCTTACCGTCAGTATAGTAAGTTTTGCGGGCGCCATCCAGTTTATCCTCTTTATAGGATTTCTCTTCTTTCACTTTTTCCTCATCGTTATAGTACTTGAATACACCATTCTTCCGGCCTTCTTTATAACTGCCCGAACATTTCAGCCTGCTATATTCGCGCTCTTCGTACTTGCCGTTAAAAAGGCCATCTTTAAACTCTGCCAAGACATAGGCGGAATGATAACCATCAATTATACGATGCTCTCCGTTTAAAGGAGTGTCAGCCTTCAAGTCCCGGAAAAGAATACGCCCGTCACCCATATTAATGGCCGACACCTGCTCAATGGAATACTCTTTCTGTGCAAAGACAAATACAGAAAAAAGGAGCAAAGAGAAAATAAATAAAGTTCGTTTTACTATAGCTATTTCATGTTTATAATTACTTTTTATTACGTGCAAAGATAACAGTATTGTGCTTCATTGCTAAACAATGACAAAAGTAAAAAGTACTTGCAGAAATAGAAAAATCATTAGGGGGATAAATCAAAGGGACGCATAATTATAGAAACTGCTGTTTTATAGGCATTTATCATTAGCATCAGGACGACATACAAGGGGACATTTAACAAAAGGAAGGGGGACAAATAAGCAGTTCATATACCAAATACGGGATAATGAGGTTTGCCTTCCCATTATCCCGTAATCTATTTTCTGTCAGCAATATATTACTTTGTACTTGCCAGCATCAAAGAAGCATCCGTATCGTTCACTTCATAAACCGTCTTTTCCACGTTGCTATCATAAGCATTGCTGCGAGAGTTTCAGCGGGCATAGCTTACTTCCACTTCACCGCCTGCATATACCACATTCAGTTTGAAATAAGGAACCATGCTTCTTTCGAGCTGTTCCACTTGGAGGCTTCCTTGCTCGTCACGCGATTTTCATTGTCATAGCTGTAAGTGTAGCGAAGGTGACGGAAAAGATAACCGTTCTCATTACGGAAGATGGTTTTCGCGGTCATCAACTCACCGCTCATCTCATCGTTAGTTACATACTGGGCAGGATTGCTTGCACTTGCTGAGAAGTTCATTACGCTTGCCATTACTACTACTGTCATTACCACTGCTTTAAGAATTACATTTGCTTTCATAATCGTTATTTTTTTATTGATATTACTTCGGTTATTTATTAGTCTTTCGTTGTTGACCGCCTTCGCCAATATATAGTCAATTGGCGTGCCAAAGCAATAAATCACTGATAATCAATGACTATTAAAAATGAAGCAATGTTCATTTCCGAACAACTGTCCGCACAGAAGCGGACAACCAAAAGATAAATTACGCACCCAATAAAAATATTACTATATTTGCAATTAATTAAATATCAAAAAACTACATACAAAACAGAAAGAACAGTATCATTTCTTAAGAAGTGCTTCGCCAGGCGTTACCTCTCACAGCGTTATATTAATAAACATTATTTATAAACAACCGGAAAAGCGTTTCCATTCTTATACTTATTAAAGAAATTGAGCTTTTAGCTCTTATTCTCTCATCTGAAAACCGCCAATTCGAAGTAAGTGAGAATAAGTGATTGAAAGTTCACGTTGTTTGGCGTGAACTGTTCATACTTATTTACTTACATGGTGCTTGGCGGTACCTCAGATGAAAATAAGTTGAATGGTTCCGCCTTTTCTTTTATCTTTATCTACATGAAAACAATTAAATTACAAACCATTTTGCTACTTAGCATACTATTAGCTTTTGTAGCCTGCTCGGATAATGAGAATAACGAGAATAACGACAACAATGTACCACAAGTCACCACCCCACTCCCTGGAGTAGATGTCCCACAAACAGCCGGAAATGAGTTCACGATTAAAGGTAATGGTTTCAGTGAAGACTGCGAAATTGTGCTAAAAGAAGAAGCAAATACCCGAAGCACCGCCCGCACGGTAACAGTAATCATCAAAGAAGTAACCCCGACATCAGTTACATTCATCATTCCTGAAGGAATGGACGGTATATTTATTATTATTATAAAACAGAATGACAAGGAATACGTAATAGGAAAAATTGCCATAAAGAGTAATCTTGCAGGCATATGGAAATGGAACGGAAGCTATCAGTAAGGAAGATTGATTGAGACTCATGAAAACCAATACTTCATTCTGAATGCAGATAGAAAGGGATATTATCAAGACGAAAATAGTAATGAACCCTATCAGTGGATGCTAGAAGGAAAAGTAATCAAGATAGAATATGAGAATGGAGAGCATCTTGAACTTACGATTGTTGCAATCAATGCCAGCGAAATAGAAGTAAGTTACAAAGAAAACGGACAGCAATGGGTGGAGAAACTTACCAAATACAATGAAGTGATTTCCTTTGATAAAAGGGAAACAATTACTCTAAATACAAACAATGTAACAGACCACAAGGCCACTTGCGCAGGACAATACGTAACCAAAAGCAAGGATTTCAGTTACGGAATATGCTTCAGCCAAAGCAACGAAACTCCTGAAACGGCAACCGACCAGGCTATTGTCGCTTCCTCTGCAGATGAAAACAATACATTCAATGTAACTCTTGACAATTTACCCAGCGGGGTTACATTCTATTATCGCTCTTTCCTAACTGTCAACGACCAAACTTATTATGGAGAAGTAAAAACATTCGCTACCATAGACGTTACGACCAAAGAGGCAACAGATATTGAAGACAAACAAGCCGTTTGTTCCGGTCAGTATTACAAAGAAGCATTCATCAAAGAATACGGTATTTGGTATAGCGACAAAAATGGAATTCCTGATGCAAATGGAACTAAAATGACTGCAACATCAGCCGATGAAGAAGACAACTATTCTCTAGCAATAAAGCAGCTTCTGCCGGCCACTACTTACTATTTTTGCGCATACGTCATCAATATGGAAGGGAAAGTATTCTATAGTGAAATAGAATCATTCAAGATAATTGGAGTAAAAACATTGGGATACGATAAAACAAAAGAAACGGCCACTTGTAGCGGAGAATACATAGGAAATAGTCAAAACCTGTCAGAATACGGCATTTGCTACAGTACATCCAGCCAATCTCCCACTACATCAAATGAGAAAGTCGTATCTTCCAACATGAGTGCGGAAGGCATATTCAGCGCAACAATCAGTAATTTAAAATCAGAAATAACCTATTATTACAGAGATTACTCTATAGTCGGTAGCAAAACTTACTATGGTGAAACAAAATCTTTCAAAGTAGAACGGTCTTTCCCCGTAGGCACATGGAAGCAAACCATTTTAGAGGTAACAGAGATATATGGTGGAGAAGAACACTACTCAAGCGGAGAACGGAATTTCATTATCGTTTATCTGGAAAGTGGCAAAATCGGAACAGTAAATGCTTCGGGTGAGCTAATCATTGATGAAAAGTCCAGTTACAGTTATGATGAAACGACTCAAACTCTCAGTAGCTCCTATTATGACGCAGGAGATAAACAAATAAACACTGAAACCGGAAAAGTTACATTCACCGATAGCGGTTTCAAACTGACAATCAAGACTACAGATGAGCATGTAGAAAGAATTGCTATCACTATATATCTGAAACAGAGTGATGCACCGGGAACTAACTAATTTCTGAAAGCAATGTGGAAAAGCCGGTTATTCGAGAGATATAAACTCAAATAACCGGCTTTTCCACATTCAGTTTGAAATATCTTTTGAGCTGTCATCCCCCTACCCTAGTACCTATTTCGTTCCCCGGTGCCGAACACCCTGTTCCCCGGTGAGGAACGACCCGTTTCCCGGTGGGGAACAAAAGCCACCCCGCAGAGTATGTGCTAAATAGATATTAAAGATGTAGATAATTAAAGCCAGATACACTATAAAGTATCACTGCCTCTGCTAAAAACTATTCTTACTACAGCTATGTAATTTTCTTACTACAGCTATAGTAAGAAAGCAACACAGCCGTATTATTGTCTTACCACGGCTGTAGTAAGAATAATTTTTAGAATATAGCGACTTAATTTTTAGGCTTAAAGCTTTCTATTTTACTATATTTGCAGTCTAAATATATTCAACATACTTAATATAAAGAAGACATGAAAAAAAAGATGGATATCAATATTACCGATTGTTGCTCTTTTCATTATAGCAACCCTCCCAACCGACGACTTTCTATCAAAATCTTACATTATCAAAAGCGGCATTGCTTTAATATTCATGATAATAGCCGTCATTGAATTGCTAAAAGACAAGAATAAGCAATAAGCTTATCGCATCGGCACCCGCATAGGAGACGGCATAATGGTAGACCCTCCATCCCTTTTATTGTCGAAAACGACATTGCGAAGGATTTCATACACCAACCCGCCTACATCAAAGCCTAGCTTGAATTTGTCGAAGTTATAACAAGGAACTACCATGGGGACTGTCTCCCAACGCCCCGCATGGCATCATAGTAGCGTTGCACACCCACCTCTACGCCAAAACGCTCAGACATGTCCAGCGACATGGAACCTCCGTAATAATTGGTAGTCATCCCATAAGGATTTCCAATGGTATAGGAACCGAAGGCCTTGAAAAGTGACCCGATCGGAAGGATGATATAGCAATGCACCCGAAGTGCTGAATACCTGCCCGGTGGAATGTATCATGTTTATCTTCATGGCATCCACCCCAAACTGGAGTGTCAACTTCTGAGTAAGAGCCTGCTGATAGCCCAACGAAGTATTGTTGATGCGTCCGATGCACGGAATACTCGTCTGCCCTCCTGAACCGAAGAAGGCTCCGTGACGGAACTGTTTCAGTATGCCGTCCGTATGGTAATCGCCCCGGAAGAGCAAAGAAGGATTAGTCTGATAGGGCAAGGTAAGTGACTCTTTCAGTGAGAAATCGGGTGAAGAATATGGATACTTCGTTGGTAGCGAAGGAGAAATGGCAGACTTTTCCGGAGAAAGACCCAAGGAAGGAAGCAAAGGTTCGCCGATTACGGGATAAGCACGCACACTGTCGCGTGCAAAACGCGCGCTATCCTCTTGCGCAGAAAGCTGTTGCAAAGTAAAAAACAGCAGTAAGAATAAGCCCAAACGTATTCTGAGACTTGAAATGGCAATCTTCGGTTTCATACGTATCTATTGTTTAAATGAATAACTTATCTCATTGGCTTTCTATTAGCATCAGCCCTACTCCTTTCACGGTTTTGATAGTTATCGACTCATCCTCCGAAAGCAGTTTCCGGAGCTTCGTCACAAATACATCCAGGCTGAGGGAAGCAAAGTAATCATCTTCCGTATTCCAGAATTTATCGAGAATAGCCTCCCGGCGGATAACGTCTCCCCGCTTCTCACAGAGCATCTGTAACAAGCCTGCTTCGCGCATGGTCAACGTTTATTCACTCCGGAAGAATGCTTCAGTGTGACATACGAGGCATCCAGCACATACTCCTTACTTATTTTATAGCATTGGCTTTCGTCTTTGACTTTCTCCCCTTTGGAAAGTTTCAGCAAGGCTTGTATGTGGGCGTCCAGTTCTTCGGGAAGAAACGGCTTCTTGATATAATTGTTGGCACCAACTTCATAGCCTTTTACCACGTCTTTGAGAGATATTCGAGCCGAAGAGAACAGGACAGGCGTCTCTCCATCCGTCTCGCGGATGCGTTTCACCATCTCGTAGCCATCCATGACGGACATCTCTATATCGGACACGATAACATCGGGGTGATGCTCTCTCCATTGCGCAAGCCCCTCCTCGCCGTTAGCGGCCGTAACCACTTCATAACCGCCTATCATATCTTTCAAGCCACCCTGAACAATATAGCTCAAACTCGGATCGTCTTCTACCAATAATAACTTTACCATAATCAGCTCGTTGTATGCTACAAATATACAAATTTCTTCGTTAACGTAACGATAACGTTGCGATAACATTCGCCCTCATTTCCCTGCCCTATATTTGCAACATCAAAAGGAAACAAAATGTATAACTTAAAAATAAAAGATTATGAAGACTTTAGTATTATCAGTAGTGATTGCAATGACAGCAATAGTAAACGCAGTAAGTGACAGCGTAGTAGGCAAGTTTACTTATAACACCGAAATGGACGTGGAGCGCGTAGAGGCAACCACCGTATTCACGGTAGAAGATGGAAAATATCTCCACAACCATCTGAAGTATAACTATACGTATGACGCCGACAACCGCGTTTCACAGAAAGAAGTGATGAAATGGAACGAAATGACGAAAGTATTTGAAAAGCAGTATCGCCTGAACTTCATATATTCAAACAATGAAGTGCCCATAGAATACACTTTATGGAACCAAAAGGACAATACTTATACGGAAGTAAAATCAAAGGCTATTTACCAGGCTATCGGCGAAAACATCAACTATCAAAGTTATGAATGGAACGCAAAAGAAAGTGCATGGGATCTAACAGTGGCCCACAGTATGACAGACGAGAACAGCAAGCTGTTGGCACTGAGGAAGTAAGCCGAAAGGTATATAAAGAAAATGCGGCTGTCTGAAAGAATATATTTCGGCAGCCGCATTTATTTTTATTACTTAAAGTCAATCTTCCTTCTTGGAATATTCGGAAAACTCACAACCGAATTGCTCTACCAGCATATTGTCCATTTCATCGACCTTCAAAGCCAGATTTACCAGGTTCTTGCAAATCTCATCTTCCGACTCTTCCGTGAGGTCGGACAAGTGAATGCGATAGGCTATATAAATCTGACGACCTTCAATACCCAGTTTATAGGGAACAAAGTCTTCGCCCAGGATATAATCCAGCACGCGCTCCACTTCTTTCTTGGGCAACAGATTGATAGGCGAAACGGCAAACAGATAGGTATTGTCATAGACAAAGATGCGTATTTCGGAATTGCCTTTGTGGAAGGTCCAGGAGTCGTAACCGTCTCTGGCAATAATGGGATTAACTCCCATTTCGCTAATAGCGTGCTCGCAGAATGTACTCAATTCCGATTGCTCACGCTCGGCAAAAACACCTTCGGGTATCTTCTCACCGCAAGACGGATAAAATTCCTCTTCTTCACTTATCAGTTCGTCGCAACTGTCACACTGCACCTGGAAAGCATCACGGTCGATAGCATCTACAGACTCCAGCAACTTGCGCAAAGCCTCTACCCACACACCAAAACCCATGTTGTCGGCATTACTAAACTTACTTACCGTCACACCCACCACTTCATTGTTTTCATTGAAGATAGGTCCGCCCGAATTACCCGGATTGACGGCTGCATCCGTCTGGATATAGTATTTTCCGTTCATCAACTGCTTGGGCGAAGATACCGAGCCTTCCGTCACCGTGAAAGGCATTCCGTAAGGATAACCTACCACACTTACCTTCCCACCGATAGCCAGCGAGTCGTCCGCTGCCAGGTTCAATTCGGGAAGAGAAGAAAAATCACCTTCCGCAGACAATAAAGCAATGTTCAACGAGGAATTGACAAGCACCACCTTGGCTAGATAAGGATTGCGGTCGTTGTCACGGATAGTCACCGTATGAAAACCATTCACTACGTGATAGTTCGTTACGAAAAGATTGTGTGCTTTCAGATAAAAGCAATTTCCGAAACCTCCGGCATGAGATACCTTATATACGAGTTTATATATGTTTTGATCCATATTATATGTTTTTGATATGATTAAATTAACCCATGAAGTTTCCCATCATCTTCTGTTGCAATTCGCCAACCAGACGGGTGTACTCCTCCATGTTCCCACTCATCATGGCAGCAGCCATCTTCTGTTACAGTTTCTGAATATCGTCACCGCCCATGACTTCGGCCACTTTCTGTTGCATTTCCGAGAAGTCTACCTCATCATCATCGTCCAAATCACCTTCCATGATTTTGTCCATCGCATCGTAAAGTATCTCAGAAGCTTCTTCCAGCGGTTGACTGCCAGCTTTACGCAACGCCTTAGTAATAATCACATTAATATTATCCTGCATATTGTTGTAGAAATAAGCCTCATAGAAGATATAAAGCAAGCGCACCGCACTGCGTTCGTAGTTTTCGGACTGAATGGCTTCGGCAGCTTCCTTGTACATATTTACAAAGTTTTCCTGCACATTCTTCAGGAAAGAACGACGTTTGGTAGAGACCAGTATATCTACGAAATAAAGGTCTTCCGCCAACTTTTCTTTCGGCAGGGCAAGCAGCCTTTCAAGGAAAGCTTTTCCTTTTGCCACTACTTCTTCCGTAGGCAACTGAGCATCCATATCATCTATCGCTTTTTCAAGATCGTTCAGCAGCTGGCCTTGCGGACGGGCAAAATAAGAAATTTGGTAAAAAGTAGTATCCAATACATTCCATGAATAACCGTAACGACGACCGGAATTATACTCTTTAAGAGTATCCAATATCTCGCGTCCCAAGGTTTGTATGCCTTCGTAAACACGGTCTACTTCTTCCTGCGAATAGGGAGTAATTTGAGGTTCATAGCAGCGAGTAGCATCAAACTTCGTACAAAATTCATCATCATATTTATCACCGATATGACAAATGTTCTGCAATACAAAATATATCTTATGCGGATGACTTTGCGACATCGGACAAACATATTTCATTCTCAACTTGTCACCGTCCTTCACAAAACGGGGCAACAGCAGTTTGTTCAAATTTAGGTCGGCAACCTGGCGAAGCATGGCTACACGTCCTTTTTCGGGCAAGTTCAAAAGTCGGTATTGATATGGAAAAAGCCGTCTTTTATTGAAATATCTACCAGAATGGAACTATGCGGAATATGAAATTCCGTACCGTCGGCATTACCATACTTTGTTCGGAAATCAGCATTCAGATAATCGAGCAAGCTATGAAAAGCCTGCACGTATTAATCCTGATTGTACAATTCTACACTTTGTTCATAAGCTTCTGTTCGAATGGAGCTTTGTGTAGAGTCCACTACGGGAGGGACAAAAATAAGTGTTTGTTTCATAATTAATTATTAAACTGTTTATAAGCAAGTAGCAAAAGTAAAAAAGAAACCGCAAATAAAAAAGCAAACAAGGGGATAAATGAAGAGGAATATTTATCTTATAAATTAATGTATTCCAATATATTACAAATAAAATGCGTAGAGAATATAAGGGGACACCCACTCATTTTTTCCCTGCCAGATATACTCCACCCAATATAAAGGCAGCCCCTAGCAACGCCATCATCGTGAGGTGTTCGCCCAGAAAAGCGGCAGAACCTACCAAGGTAAACAGAGGGTTTAGATAAATATAGTTGGAAGCCCGTACAGTACCCAATTGTTTCAATATGATATTCCACACTACAAAACATACCAAAGATGCCAATACTCCCAGGAAAAGAAGATTTAACCATACGGCAGGCTTCAGAAACTCGGTGAAATCAAACTGCCACGGGTGGATAAGGAATGTAGGAAGAATAGTCAACACCCCATAAAAGAAGATTTTGCAGGTGATGAAAGTCGTTCGGTAACGACCGGACATCTTTTTCATTATCAAACTATAGAAAGCCCACGAAAGAGCAGCGAGCAGCGATAGAAAATCGCCCAACGGAGAAATCTTCAGTACAAACCGGCCGTTATAAACCACCAAAGCCACTCCTACCAATGCCAATAAAGAGCCACCTATCAGACTACGAGTAGCTTTTTCTTTCTTATAAATCAACAAGGAAAGTATGGTAGTAAGCAGGGGTGCGGTACAGACGATGAACGCCACATTGGTAGCCAACGTAATGTCCAGTGCCGTGTTTTCCGTATAAAAATAAAATGAACCGCCCGTAACACCTCCCAGTAACAGCCAAAGCTCGTCTTTCCAATTATCGGCAAACAATTTATAAGGAGAAATAAACCAGATGCCCAAATAGGCGACCAAAAAACGAAGAAGGAATATTTCCTGCGGAGAAAGGCCGTACTCAATTAATATTTTGGTGGAAATAAAAGTCAATCCCCATATTCCTACTACAATAATAACAACAATATGATAAGTATAATTCTTCTTCGTATCCATATGTTTGTGATAAGTTGGCAACAAAGATAAAAAAAGGGATGTAATCTTCTCAGACTTCATCCCTTGAAATATCCTAAAAAATCTTTCTTAGTAAATCCTATTGAATTAATTTGCTATTATTTGTATTACAAACAAAAAATTAGTTTTAAAAGCACTTTACAAAGATAGACAATAAAAAGTATAATATCAAGCGTTTACTACTGTTTTTTGCGTCACATCGCTACAAATCTGAAAATAAACCCGTAACTTTGCACCACTTATAACAAGAAATTAACAGAGCTTTCAACAATATACTAACGAATACCATTATGGAATACAATTTCAGGGAGATTGAAAAGAAATGGCAGAAACGGTGGGTAGAGAATAAAACCTACCAAGTGACGGAAGATGAAACTAAACAAAAATACTATGTACTGAATATGTTCCCCTACCCTTCCGGTGCGGGTCTGCATGTCGGTCATCCGTTGGGATACATTGCTTCGGATATTTATGCCCGCTACAAACGTCTGCAAGGTTTCAATGTGTTGAATCCTATGGGATATGATGCCTACGGACTACCTGCCGAACAATATGCCATACAGACGGGACAACACCCTGCAATTACTACCGTCAACAATATCGACCACTATCGCGAACAGTTGGACAAGATAGGGTTTTCATTCGACTGGAACCGTGAAATCCGTACCTGCGATCCGGAATATTATCACTGGACGCAATGGGCTTTTCAAAAGATGTTCAACAGTTACTATTGCAATGACGAAAAGCAAGCCCGCCCCATCGAAGAACTGATTGAAGCATTCGCCAAATATGGCAACGAAGGACTGAATGCCGCTTGCAGCGAAGAACTGAAATTCACTGCCGAAGAGTGGAACACCATGAGCGAAAAGGAACAACAGGAAGTCCTGATGAACTATCGTATTGCCTATCTGGGCGAAACGATGGTAAACTGGTGTCCGCAACTTGGTACGGTACTTGCCAATGATGAAGTTGTAGACGGTGTATCCGAACGCGGCGGTTTCCCCGTAGTTCAGAAGAAGATGCGCCAATGGTGCCTGCGTGTATCTGCTTATGCACAACGCCTCTTGGACGGACTCGATACTATTGACTGGACAGAATCTCTGAAAGAAACTCAAAAGAACTGGATAGGCCGCAGTGAAGGTACCGAAATACAATTCAAGGTAAAAGATAGTGATTTGGAATTTACCATCTTTACTACACGCGCAGATACTATGTTTGGCGTTATCTTCATGGTATTGGCTCCCGAAAGCGAACTGGTTCCTCAATTGACTACCGCAGCTCAAAAAACCGAAGTGGACGCCTATCTCGAACGCACCAAGAAGCGTACCGAACGCGAACGTATTGCCGACCGCAGCGTGACCGGTGTATTCTCCGGAAGCTATGCAGTCAATCCTTTCACCGGAGAGGCTATACCCATCTGGATTAGCGATTATGTACTTGCCGGCTATGGAACAGGTGCTATCATGGCAGTACCTGCCCATGATAGTCGTGACTACGCTTTTGCCAAACATTTCGGATTGGAAATCCGTCCGTTGGTAGAAGGTTGCGACGTAAGCGAAGAGAGTTTCGATGCGAAAGAAGGCATCGTATGTAACTCTCCGCGCAAAGGCGTTACTCCTTATTGCGACCTTTCATTGAACGGATTGACTATTAAAGAGGCTATCGCCACTACCAAAAAATACGTAAAAGAACATAACCTGGGACGTGTGAAAGTAAACTTCCGTTTACGCGATACTATTTTCTCCCGTCAGCGCTATTGGGGTGAACCGTTCCCGGTTTACTACAAAGACGGTATGCCTTATATGATTGATGAAAGCTGCCTTCCCTTGGAACTTCCGGAAGTAGCCAAATTCCTGCCTACCGAAACGGGAGAACCACCGTTGGGACATGCTACGAAATGGGCTTGGGATACTGTCAATAAATCCGTAGTAGACAACAACAAGATAGATAACATTACCATCTTCCCGTTGGAACTCAATACAATGCCGGGCTTTGCCGGTTCCAGCGCTTATTATCTGCGCTATATGGACCCACGCAACCACACAGCATTGGTCGACAAGAAAGTAGATGAATACTGGCGTAATGTAGACCTCTATGTGGGTGGTACGGAACATGCTACCGGCCACTTGATTTACTCCCGTTTCTGGAATAAGTTCCTGCACGACCTTGGTGTTTCTGCCGTAGAAGAACCATTCCAAAAACTTGTAAACCAAGGTATGATACAGGGACGAAGCAATTTCGTTTATCGTATCAAAGACACTAACAAGTTCGCATCTTTGAACCTGAAAGACCAATACGACACTACCCCACTCCACGTGGATGTCAATATCGTATCCAACGATATTCTGGATATTGAAGCCTTCAAAGCATGGCGTCCCGAATACGAAACGGCAGAGTTCATCCTCGAAGACGGTAAATATATCTGCGGTTGGGCAGTGGAAAAGATGAGTAAATCCATGTTCAACGTTGTCAATCCCGACATGATTGTAGAGAAATACGGTGCAGATACGTTTCGTATGTACGAAATGTTCCTCGGCCCGGTAGAACAATCTAAATCCTGGTATACAAATGGCATCGACGGTGTACATCGCTTCATCAAGAAGTTCTGGTCTTTGTTCTACGACCGCAATGATAATTACTTGGTGACGGATAAACCGGCTACCAAAGAAGAGTTGAAATCTTTATACAAACTTATCAAGAAAGTAACAGGAGACATCGAGCAATTTTCTTACAACACAAGTATCAGTGCTTTCATGATTTGTGTGAACGAACTGTTTACTTTGAAGTGCAGCAAGAAGGAAATTCTGAACGAGTTTATCATCGTTCTTGCACCTTTCGCTCCTCATGTATGCGAAGAGTTATGGGAAAAATTAGGTAATGCGGGTTCCGTATGCGATGTACAATGGCCGGCATACAATGAGGAATATTTAGTGGAAGATACGGTCAACTATACCATTTCCTTCAACGGCAAGGCGCGTTTCAATATGAAATTTTCCGCAGATGCCGCATCGAACGATATTCAAGCTGCTGTATTGGCCGATGAACGTTCAGCTAAATGGATAGAAGGAAAGGCTATCAACAAAGTAATTGTAGTGCCGAAGAAGATTGTAAACGTTGTTGTTAAATAACAAATATGCAAATTATAAAACCAACAAAAGCAGAACTGATGAGAGAGTTGAAAGATTACATCTTCATCACTTTCGAACTCATCAGTTATGCTATGGAATGGGCGGCATTCCTCATCCCCTATCAAATTACTACCGGAGGTACTACCGGTATCGGAGCCATCATCTATTATTCCACCGGATTTCCTATCCAGTGGTCGTACTTCATCATTAATGCCGTATTAATGACCTTTGCCATTAAAATCTTAGGACCGAAGTTCAGTATCAAAACTACGTTTGCTATTTTCGGACTGACTTTCTTCCTATGGTTTTTCCAGATGCTGGTGAACGGACCGGATGGAATATCTCCCTTGATTTTAGGACCTGGCAGGACTTTATGGCTTGTCTGATAGGCGCTACCATGTGCGGTATCGGACTGGGAGTCGTATTCAATTGCAACGGTAGTACGGGAGGAACGAATATTATTGCCGCCATCATCCACAAATATCACGACGTCACATTGGGACGCATGATTATGGCTTGTGATGTTGTTATCATCAGTTCCTGCTATTTCATCTTCAACGACTGGAGACGAGTGATATTTGGTTTTGTAACTCTGTTCGTAATTGGTTTTGTACTGGATTACATCGTCAATGGTGCCCGTCAGTCGGTACAGTTCTTCATCTTCTCCAAAGAATATGAAAAGATTGCCGACCGCATTACCAAGGAAACGCATCGCGGTGTAACGATACTCGACGGCATAGGTTGGTACAGCAAACACAACGTAAAGGTATTGGTCGTATTGACCTATAAACGTCAATCCGTCGAGATATTCCGACTGGTGAAAGATATCAACCCCAATGCTTTCATTTCTCAAAGCTCCGTTATAGGTGTATATGGGGAAGGGTTTGATAAATTAAAAGGAAAATAAATCACAAGCATATGAGAAAGAAATTTGTATTTGCCACCAACAATGCTCACAAACTGAAAGAGGTCAGTACTATTTTAGGAGATAAAGTAGAGCTTCTCAGTATGAAAGATATTAATTGCCAGGCCGATATCCCTGAAACAGCAGATACACTCGAAGGAAATGCTTTACTGAAGGCACGCTATATCTTTGAGAATTATCAACTGGATTGCTTTGCCGACGATACGGGCTTGGAAGTAGAAGCTTTAAACGGAACTCCCGGAGTATATTCGGCACGTTATGCCAGCGATGCACACAACTCAGAGGTTAATATGAAGAAGCTATTGCAGGATATGGAAGGAATAGAGAACCGTAAATCCCAATTCCGTACCATTTTTGCCCTGATTATCGACGGAAAGGAACATCTGTTCGAAGGTATCGTAAAAGGCGAAATAACGAAGACCAGGCGCGGTAATTCAGGTTTTGGTTACGACCCCATATTCATACCCGAAGGATATACACAGACGTATGCCGAAATGGGAAATGAACTGAAGAATAAAATCAGCCATCGCGCCCTGGCTACTAATAAGCTCTGTAACTTTCTGATGAAATGATAAATGAGGCTGTCAAAACTTTAATAAACATATCATTCTGTCATTCAGAGCGTAGCGAAGAATCTCTTCTCTCATCATAAAGGGAGTAGATTCTTCGGGCTAAAGCCCTCTGAATGACAGAATGATATGTTTATTAAAGTTTTGACATAGCCCTATTATTTTGGATTAATAGTATTTCTCAATCCCTCCAAATCCTTTTATTATTCTATTCTCTTTCGTTTTATTGATAAAGTTATTTAATCGCTTTTCAAACTCTTCCGGCCGTTTCCTCGCTGCTTCAACATATGCTATTCGTATACGCTTATATGCGTCGGAAAAACATTGAAAATTCATCCATGCCATTTCATCCTCCTTCAGTCTGTCAATTATATCATCCGGAAAAATAAAAGGATCCGATAAAACATTTTGTATTTTATCCTCAAACTTAGAATGTATCATCTTATTTACCAATAACCATTTAAGCCTTTCCTTATTAGCTTGCGAATACGTGCTTTTAGGGTTCCTGGGTGTGAAATACTGAATTTTATGTTCCTTATCGAGCGACTTTATCGTACTGTCAATCCACTCGAACAAAGAGCTTCTTCAACAGCATCATTGTATGCAATACTCTTTTCACCCGAAGATTTACCAGGAAACACAAACCAAATTTCATTAGCAGTCTCGAAATTGTCAGTCAACCACTTTCGCCAATCTTTTCTATCTTCAAAGTATCTTGTTTCTACGGATATATTATAATCCCAGCTTTGCCGATATTTCCAACATCCTCTTAATAGGCTTTACTGCTTTCTTTGCTATTTCCGCATCCACCTTTATCTCCGGAGACTCGTTCTTTAAGCAATTATAGAGCTTTCCCAGCGTATTTAGTCTCATAAAGCTACATTCATTGCAAGCACACGTACTATCGTTGGGAGGAGCCGGAATAAACTTCGTCTGCGGGCATTTCTTCTGCATCTCATGCAAGATACCCGACTCCGTAGCCACGATATATTCCTTTTCAGGATGGTTGACCGCATACTTCAGCAACGCAGCCGTAGAACCTATTACATCCGCCAACTTCAGAATAGTACTCTTACATTCGGGATGAACCAACACCACCGCATCAGGATATTGCTGCTTTAATTCAACAATCTTTTCAACCGAGAATTGTTCGTGTACATGGCATGCACCGTCCCATAATAACATATTCCTCCCGGTAATGGAGTTAATATAATTCCCCAAATTTCTATCCGGCCCAAAGATTATTTTCTCATCTTTGGGAAAGCTTTCTACAATCTGACGGGCATTGGTAGAAGTTACCACTACATCCGTAACTGCCTTTACCGCTGCCGTCGTATTTACATAGGATATCACCGTATACCCGGGATGCTCTTTGACAAACTGACCAAACTCATCGGCCGGACAACTGTCTGCCAACGAACAGCCTGCCGCCATGTCGGACATCAGTACTTTCTTGTCCGGACAGAGCACTTTTGCCGTCTCTCCCATAAAGTGAACACCGCACATCACAATAATGTCCGCATCCGTCTTGGCAGCCAGTTGCGCCAAAGCCAAACTGTCGCCCACATAATCCGCTATATCTTGTATTTCACCTTTCTGGTAGTAGTGGCCCAGAATGATTGCATTCTTCTCTTTTTTCAGTTGCTTGATAGCTTCTATAAGATTATTCATAATTATATTTTTTGATTTCTCTTTTCTCTTTAAAAATCCTTTGATGCTAATGATAGGCTGTTAATAGTGTGAACAAATAAATTCGATTTCTTTTGGTCAATAAGTTATTAGTATGAGATAAAACTTTATTCTTTAGGTTATCAACGTAAGTAAATAAAGTATATCTATTGATAATAAGCTTTCTATCGTCTCCTGTCATCCTTTCATTAACACCTTGTTGATAAACTGCAAAGTTAATAACTTTAGGATTATAAACCGATGAAACACTACTGAAAAATATGTTTATATAGTCCTTGAAAGTTTATCTTAACTTATTTGTTTTGTTTGTTACACCGTTGTAATATGTATTACTTTGAATAATGCAAGGATTATTTCTCAAAATGTTTCCCTATTCTATTGACACCTTTTCAACGGTTATTAACCGGGATATGAACGAAAAGAATTATCTTTGTTGCCGAAATGTTAAATACCTAAAACACAGTAATTCATGAAACATCGAAAACTAAAGATAACCGAGCTAAATCGTATTAGTACTGAGGAGTTTAAGGAAGCTGAAAAGATACCTTTGGTAGTGGTGTTGGATAATATCCGCAGCTTGCATAACGTAGGTTCCGTGTTTCGTACTTCCGATGCTTTCCGCATAGAATGTATTTATCTCTGTGGCATTACGGCTACCCCACCGCATCCTAAAATGCACAAGACGGCTTTGGGAGCAGAGTTTACCATCGACTGGAAGTATGTTAATAACGCCGTTGAAGTTATTAATAACCTCAAGAAAGAAGGATATACGGTTTATTCCGTAGAGCAGGCAGAAGGAAGTATCATGCTGGATGAATTGACTTTAGACAGAACTAATAAGTATGCCGTAGTGATGGGAAACGAAGTGAAAGGTGTTCAACAAGAAGTTATCGACCATTCTCATGGTTGCATCGAAATTCCCCAATACGGCACGAAGCATTCTCTGAATGTGTCCGTCACGGCAGGCATTGTTATTTGGGATTTATTCAACAAACTAAAATAAGACGATGAAACAAATTTTATTCTTATTGTACATTCTATTTAGTGTGAATGGTAGGACACAAGCTGATTTTTATTCACTTCAGGCGTTGGGAGATAGGTATGTTTATAACTCCGAATATTTTGATAACTCCCGCGAAATACAAATATATCGGAGTGGGGTAGATGCTACTTTAGTTTCAGATTCGCTTTTAACTGTTTATGTATTCGATGTTCAGTATCCACCTACTTTTAATTTGTTTTGCTCTACTTTTGAAATGATATATCCCGATGTATCTTGTATTATCGTTGGAATTTCCAATCCTGACAGACAAAGTGAATTAGCTCCGCCTTATACGGATTATAATTCCGTAAAAGGATATGATAATCCGGGAAAAGCAGACTCTCTGTTGTTATCGTTGAAAAATGAATTAATTCCCTTTATCAGAGAGAAGTACCATACTTCTTCAAGGAATATTTTAGTAGGACATTCTTTAGGGGAAACCTTTGTGACATATGCTATGCTTACTAATCCTAATTTGTTTTCCTGTATTTTGGCAGTATCTCCCAATTATATCTATAGTAACAAGATAATGATTGATAGATTAACCAAATTTTCGGACACATATGACGGAGATCACTCGCTATATATTTATCTGGCAAACGGTCAGAAGGATAAGATAGAAGAAACTTTTAAACCGGCAACCAAGGAAGCTGTTAAAATACTATCCAATCATTCCAGGATTATCTTGATTTACGACTCTTTAAATATAGAAAAACACAGTCACATTATCTTTGAAGGTTATTATAGAGGATTGATGAAAGTAAATGATTATGTTCATATGAACAACCAGTAGTATTGTCCGGAATGAATGGGATTGCAAAAAAGTCGGCGATGTGGAACTTATGGCATGGTTGTCATAAGTTGAGTGCAGGTTGTCAGCATTGTTATGTCTATCGTGGTGATGCTAAAAGAGATGTGGACGGTTCGATAGTGGTACAAACGAAGAATTTTGATTTACCAATACGAAGAAAGTGCAATGGAAAATATAAGGTAGCTTCGGAAACGTTTGTCTATACTTGTTTCACCTCTGATTTCTTTGTGGAAGATGCGGATAAATGGCGTGCCGAAGCATGGGAAATGATGTATCAACGCAGTGACCTTCACTTTCTGATGATTATTAAGCGTATAGACCGCGTTGCGGACTACCTGCCTGAAAATTGGGGAGAGGGATATGATAATGTAACTATCTGTTGTACGGTTGAAAATCAGGCTTGTGCCGATTATCGGTTACCTATTTATCGAGCTGTTCCCATCAAGCATAAAATTATTATCTGCGAACCGCTATTAGAAAGAATAGATTTAAGTTCCTACTGCATCGGTGAATGGATAGAGCAGGTCGTTGCCGGAGGAGAGTCGGGATACGAAACTCGTCCTTGTGATTTTGACTGGGTAATGGAACTACGTAATATTTGTGTGGAAAACAATATCTCGTTCTGGTTTAAACAAACCGGGTCAAAGTTTATAAAAGAAGGAAAGTTCTATAATATCAGGAGACAATTCCAACATTCTCAAGCTCGCCAAGCAGGGATAAACTTTAAATAATTACTGGGATTTACATATTCAGTGAATGGTTTTACATTTTATCATTCTGTCATTTTGTATTTTCTATTGGCAAATGCTTGCGTTTTTCCAGTCCATCGGCAAGGGGAGGTCAAATAACGTAACGTTTTTTTTCATTCATCAGTTAATCAGTGAAGTATCGAAATCCTTACACTTCTGATAAGTGGAAAAAGTGCTTTACGGTAACGTTTTTTTTTGTTCCTCGGTGAAAAATAATTCGTTCTCCGGTGAGAAACGGAGTGTTCCTCGGTGGGGAACTTGACGATAGATCTATCGAAAGTTAACGATAGGGTTACTGAAGTTGACCTTTTTCTGTATAAATCCTGCATATCTGGTGAAGATTATGCAGAAATTCCGTATCTATATTCTATTATTTATGCAATATATTTCTATTTCGATACTTTCTATATTCTTGTCTGTTAGTAAAAATATAAATATATTATCTTTTTGAATGATTAGTATACGATTAAATACCACTTAGAAGGATAATTCTATATAGATAATTCCTTAGTAATAGGAAACAGCATCATTAAAATTGCACCATGATAGTGCAGAAATTGCCTATTTTCTGCACTATCATGGTGCAATTTTGTTATCTTTGTCCATAAATGTATTGATTATGAATAGATTATATGAAAGTTTTAATAAGCTTCTGAAAGAAACAGATACTGGTTTCATTCGTTACAAATACGATGAAATCAAGTGGGAGAGCCGCATGTTAGGGTTAGTAGGACCACGTGGTGTGGGAAAGACAACTATGTTTCTACAATACATCAAAAAGAATTTGACGACAAAAGATACGTTGTATGTATCGGCAGATAATATGTATTTTGTAACTCATACTTTGATTGATTTGGCTGACAAATTCAGTAAGCAAGGCGGTAAACATTTGTTTATTGATGAAATTCATAAATACCCGAACTGGTCGCGTGAGTTGAAACAAATGTATGATACTTATACGGATATGCAGATTTTCTTTACCGGTTCATCTATTTTGGACATCTATAAAGGAATGGCGGACTTAAGCAGGAGAACACCTATCTATGAAATGCAAGGACTGTCTTTTCGGGAATATCTGCGTTTGTTTCACAATATATCTGTTCCTGTCTATGTTCTCGAAGAAATATTGGAACAGAAGGTAAAAATTCCAGGTGTAAGCCATCCTTTGTCAATGTTTGCTGATTATTTACGAAAGGGGTATTATCCTTTTAGCCGTGATGCTGATTTTGATGTGGAATTGGAACAAGTCATAAATCAGACAATGGAAATTGATATTCCTCAGTATGCTAATATGAATGTATCTACCGGACGTAAATTGAAGCAGTTGCTGATGGTTATTGCAAAAAGTGTTCCTTTTAAACCGATTATGCAAAAGCTGGCGGATTTAACTGGAGTCAGCCGAAACTATATAAGTGATTATCTGCTATATATAGAGCGTAGCGGAATGATAACCCAACTGCGTGATGAAACCGGAGGAATACGTAGTTTAGGTAAAGTGGAAAAAATATATCTGGACAACACCAATCTTATTTATGCTTTAGGAAAGGTGGAATCCAATGTGGGTAATATTCGTGAGACTTTCTTTTATAATCAGATGAGAGTAAAGCAAGAGATTACTTCTTCGCGCTTGGCCGATTTCCAGATTGGAGAACGGACATTTGAAGTAGGAGGAAAAGGAAAGGGTCAGAAACAAATATCCGAAGAGAAGGAAGACTTTATTATAAAAGATGATATTGAATCGGGTTACGCCAATGTTATTCCTCTTTGGTACTTTGGCTTGAATTATTAGAGCTGTCCGTTTTCCACCATCAGAATAACCCGTTCCGTCAGTGCATCATCGCCTGTGGGGTCATACTGATTCTTCAGGCTGGCACCGAACAATGCGGCAAAAATCTGGTAGAAATCTGCTTTGAAAGGCCCCATGAAGGCTTTTACAAGTTCGTATCCGGTAGAGTTGGTTTGGCGGTCTACTAACTTTATCAATAGCTTGCCTTGTGCAAAAGATAGTTTCTTCATGCGGGGCGTATATTGTTCCTTCAGTCCTTTCTCTACGGCCTTCATATGCTTTTCGCGTGCTTTTTGAGAGGACAGAGTTTGCATGTACTCATATATTTCGATGATGGCACGGTTTATTTCTTTGGAGATAGGCAGTACCTTCTTCACGTCGCGGATGAGCTTGTAATACTGTGTCATTTCCCGCTTGTTCTTAAATTTAAGCGGTTTGAAGATATAGACGGTGGGAAGTTTGACATATGGGATGGTATCACCTTCATAAGCACACATCGGTGTCAGATAAACACTCTTTTGTGTACTATTTTCAGTTTGCTGCTGTGCACGACATATTAGGTTTCCAAAGAGTAGAAACAGAATGAATACTAATATGTTAAGTCTTGTGTTCATACTACAAAAGTATATCATTCTGTGGAATGTTACTGCATTGCCATCACTTTTCCTTGTCTAATTAACTTATTTAAGGTAACTTCGTCGTCCAAAAATTCAAAAGTACTCTATATAAATGCACTTTATCAAGGTAGGAGTTTTTATAAGTATGCTGTTAATAACTCCTATGCTTGTAGCTCAAAATACGGCCGTATCCCTATGGGAAGAGAACTTGGAACAGTTCTCTATGGATGAGGAAGAACGAAATTGGGAGGATAAATTGGAAGAACTGTCCCGCCACTTGCAGGAATCGGTGAATGTCAATGTTACTACTAAACGGCAATTAGAACAATTTCCTTTCCTCACTGATTTACAGATAGAAAACCTATTGGCTTACGTCTATATACACGGACAGATGCAGACCGTCTACGAACTGCAATCGGTGGCCGAGATGGATAAGCGCACAGTTGAATTCCTATTGCCTTTCGTCTGTATGTAGCTGGTGGCGGAGAAGCCGAAATATCCTGCTTTAAAGACGATACTAAAGTATGGCAGGCAGAAAATGCTGACCCGCCTTGATGTTCCTTTTCTATACTCGCAAGGGGTATGAGAAGAACTATCTGGGTCCTTCCCTTTACCATTCCCTGCGATATAGTTTTCATTATGGCGACTATCTGCAAGTAGGTGTGACGGGTGAGAAGGATGTCGGTGAGCCTTTCGGGGCTTTGCACAACCGGAAAGACTATGATTACTACTCTTTTACTTCTTGTTGAAGAATGTAGGACGGTTGAAAGCATTGGCATTGGGTGATTATCGGTTGAGTTTCGGTCAGGGTCTGGTGCTTAGTACGGATTTCCGCTTAGGGAAACTTTCTCTATGTCTACGTCCGAGTATCGAACGGGAGGAATACGCAAACACAGTTCTATCGACGAATATAATTATTTTCGTGGAGCAGCAACAACAATAGTGGTACTGCCTTCTTTGGAGTTTTCGGCTTTCTATTCCCATCGCTCTATGGATGGAGTATTGAAAGGAGGGGAGATTGCTTCCATTTATAAAACGGGACTGCATCGCACGCAGAAAGAAGCGGATAAGATTAACGTCTTCGCCATGCAGCTTATGGGCGGTAATGTGACTTACGAAAAACATGCATTGAAACTCGGAATAACCGGTATTTACTATTTCTTCAACCGCCCTTATGAATCCAAACTGGATAAATACGCAAAATACAATCTGCATGGGAATAATTTCTATAATCTGGGCATCGACTATAAATACCGTTTAGGCCGCCTGACGTGGATAGGGGAAGGAGCTATCGGCAAGCAAGGCTATGCACTGCTGAACCAACTGAAATATAAACTATTAACAGTTTATCAACTGCTATTAATTCATCGTTATTACGGGCACGACTACTGGTCTTTCTTTGGCCGTAGCTTTGGAGAAAGCAGTACCCCGCAGAATGAAAACGGTTGGTATCTGGCGGCGGAAGCAACTCCTTTTGCCCATTGGAGATTCTTTGCTTCGTTAGACTTATTCTCTTTTCCCTGGTGGAAATACCGCATCAGCAAGCCTTCGCAAGGAGTGGATGTCATGTTTCAGGTTGCTTATTCTCCCCGCAGGAGTTTATCCATGTATCTCAACTACCGATATAAACAGAAGGAGAGGGACGTGTCGGGTACAAGCGGCAAGATAATATCACCCATTTATCATCATAAACTCCGCTATAGATTGACTTATACGCCTGCTGCTTTCTTGTTGCGCACCACCATCGACTATAACCACTTCCGCCAACAGAGTGAAAAAGGGCATCCGTTCAAAGGTAAGCAGGGGTGGCAGTGTACCCAATCTTGTGCATACACCTTTCCCCGTTTTCCTTTATCTGCATCCCTGCAAGGCACTTATTTCCACACAGATGATTACGACTCCCGCATCTATGCCTCCGAGAAAGGGCTGCTCTACGCCTTCTATATCCCTCCTTTTATGGCAGAGTTTCCCGCTATTCCGCCCATCTGCGCTACGATTTGAACAAAGCCTTCATGTTCCTCGTTAAATTGGGGCAAACCGCTTATCAAGACCGCGAGACTATCGGTTCCGGCAATGACTTGATAGCGGGAAATAAAAAAGCGGACTTACAAATGTAACTCCGTATCAAGTTTTAATTAACTTTGTCCTTGCATTATCATTCAATCGTAAATAATATGACTATTCTTTTTTCATCTCCCATCTTCGGTCCCGTTCATTCCCGCCGCTTGGAAATATCTTTGGGAATTAACTTGCTGCCGGAAGACAGTAAGGTATGTACATTCGATTGCATCTATTGCGAATGCGGGCTGAATGTCGGACATCGCACTAAACATAAGTTGCCTACGCGCGAAGAAGTGCGCGAAGCATTGGAAGCCCGCTTGCAGGATATGAAGCAGAACGGGCCTGCCCCTGATGTACTGACATTTGCCGGAAATGGTGAACCTACCGCGCATCCGCATTTCCCTGAAATTATAGAAGATACGCTGGCCTTGCGGGATAAGTATTTTCCGGAGGCCAAGGTAAGCGTGCTGAGCAATTCTACCTTTATTTATCGTCCGGCAGTGTTCGAGGCGCTGAATAAGATTGATAACAACATCCTTAAACTTGATACGGTGGATGAGACATATATCCGTGAGGTGGATCGCCCTTCCGGTAAGTATTCCGTTGTCTCCATCATTGAGGGTATGAAAGCGTTTAAGGGGAATTGCATTGTCCAGACCATGTTCCTGAAAGGCAGTTATGAAGGAAAGGAGGTGGATAATACTTCCGATAAGTATGTGTTGCCCTGGTTGGAGGCAGTCAAAGAGATTGCTCCTAGCCAAGTGATGATTTATACGATTGACCGCGAAACTCCGGGACATGAGTTGCTGAAGGCCACCCATGAGGAGTTGGACCGCATTGCGGCATTGATAGAGAAAACCGGAATAAGAGTCAGCGTCTCTTATTAATAATAATAGGACTATCTCAATTCTCCTCCTCCTGGGAGGAGAGTTGAGATAGCTTTAATCACTAATCATTAATCACTAATCATTAAATTAATATGAAATCAATCGCAATTAAAGACTTGAACGAGAACTTCTTTGAAGCAATAGGCAAGGAATGGATGCTGATAACAGCCGGTAATAAAGAACACTTCAACACCATGACCGCCAGTTGGGGCGGCATCGGTTTTCTTTGGAACAAACCGATGGTATTCGTCTTTATCCGTCCGGAACATTATACTTTCGAATTTGCCGAGAAGAGCGACTACTTCACCCTTTCTTTTCTGGGCGAGGAGAACAGAACTGTTCATAAAGTGTGTGGCAGCAAATCGGGTAGGGAAGTAGACAAAGTAAAGGAAACCGGCTTAAAGCCGATAGCGACAGAGAAAGGCAACATCCTCTTCGGGCAAGGCCGTCTGAGCTTGGAATGCCGCAAACTCTATACAGATACCATAAAAGAAGAATGCTTCATCAACCCTGCTGCTTACAAGCAATGGTATGGTGGTGTTCATGGCGGATTTCACCATATGTATGTGGCAGAAATCACCGGGGCGTGGATAATGGAATAAACCGTCAGTTCTTCTTCCACAGACTTAAATCATACGTCGCTTCTATCTTGTCCTCCACTTCATCCGGCAGGGCAGGGAAGAAGTCGATGCCCGTGATGCGCTCCACCTCATCTACCGTATTGACGTAAGCATCCAACGGACGATTTCCGGAAGTATTCTTGTAGATGAAGCCGATAGCCTTAGGCGGATTGCTGTTGGTACACAATATCACTTTGAAGAATGCTTCGGGTACGGTAACTTTATGCTTCTTGCCGATAGTGCGGTGCTTTTGTTGGTAGAGGATGGGGCCGCAGACAATATATATCTTGTCCTCTTCCTTTGCCCATTTGCGGCAAATCTCTTCCAGTTCCTTCCAGTCGCCCCGGTTCAGGTTGTGGTCTTGCGGGCAGATATTCGTCATATAGAAACTCTCCTGCATGGCTTTCCAGTGCCAACGGTTGTCGCCGGCGGGGCACATGTGTCCGCGGTCCATGCCTGCACCTTTGTAGTCGTCTGTCGTCACGGCTTCGCCTGCGGACAAGTCAGGGTCGGGCAGAAACTTATTGGTGCGGCTTTCGCGCTCTATCAGCTTTTCGGGAGTGAGTTCCCAAGCCACCCAGTTGGGTATCTTCAATTCTCGGTTGTAAGATACCGTATAACCCTTCCTATGTAATATCAGTTCAGGAGTATTCTTCAGGGCGGCAGGGAGTAGCAGGTCTTCCGTAGCTATCTCGCCGGTATAAGGCTTTTCAGAGGAGGCCTTGGGGACGAGTTCGGATGCGGTGGCAGGGAGATTGATATGAAGAGCCTTCGCTATAGGTTCATAGCATATACAGGCAATGCATATCAACGCTATTAAATAAAGAACACCTTTAGACTGTTTCTTTTTTCTCCTTTTTGCCATAACTTTCCTTATTATAAAAGTTCTTGTGCCCGTTCCAGCGCCACATTAATGTTCGGGCAGATATTATCCTTGCCCAGCAGTTCGTAGAAGCCGGACTTCTCCAGAACCTTATGTACCTGCTCGTTTACGCCCGACAGCACCACCGTAATCTTCTCCTTCTGCGACATCTGGCAGAGGCTTTCCAGATTATGAATATCCGTAGAGTCGATGAAAGGCACCTTGCGCATACGGATGATGCGTACCTTGGGACGGTCGCCGAGTTGTGCCATTACCTCCTCGAATTTGGTGGCGATGCCAAAGAAGTAAGGCCCGTTGATTTCGTACACTTCCACCCCTTCGGGGATAATCAGATGCTCTTCGTGAATAGCAATGTCCGACTCGGCACTAGGGTCTATCTCATCCTTGATAACCGATATTTCCGTTGTCTCCATGACACGGCGCATAAAGAGCACACAAGCAATGACCAGCCCCACCTCGATGGCGATTGTCAAGTCGAAAATAACCGTCAGGAAGAAAGTAATCAACAACACGCTCACATCCGATTTCGGGTTCTTCAGCAATGCCTTGAACGTGCGCCAACCACTCATATTATAGGATACGATGACCAATACCCCCGCCAGATACGCCATCGGGATATATTGCGCCAACAGCATCAGAAACAGCAAAATCAGCAGCAACACCACCGCATGCACCATGCCTGCCACCGGAGACTTTCCGCCATTATTGATATTAGCCATCGTGCGCGCAATGGCACCGGTAGCCGGAATACCTCCGAACAGAGGAGTTACCAGGTTTGCAGCCCCCTGCGCTATCAGTTCCGTATTAGAGTTGTGCTTGTCACCGATAACGCCATCGGCCACCGTAGCCGACAACAGCGACTCGATAGCTCCCAGCACGGCAATCGTAATGGCCACCGGGAACAAGTTCTTAACCGCCTCCCAATCCAGCGCAGGTATCACCACATCAGGCAATTCGGTCTTAATGCTGAAGCGGTCTCCAATCGTGTCGATACAATCCACCCCGCCATACACCTTCATCAGATAAACCGCTACCGTCACTACAATAATAGCAATGAGCGAACCGGGTATTTTCTTTGAGAACTTCGGAGTGATGGCAATAATAAAGATACTTACCACACTCACCACCGTGTTCCATCAGTTCACCGTATCGAAATGTTGAAAGTAAATCATCCACTTGCCTACGAAGTCCCCCGGCACCTTCTCCCCGCCGAAGCTCAACCCGAAGATGTCGGCAATCTGCGTAGTGAAGATAGTGACCGCAATACCGCTTGTGAACCCCACAATGATGGGATAGGGGATGAACTTAATGACCGCCCCCAGCTTGAAGACACCCAGCAGAATAAGTATGACGCCCGCCATCAGCGTAGCCACAATCAGCCCCGTCTCTCCATATTGCTGGATGATACTATAGATAATGACGATAAACGTCCCCGTCGGCCCGCCTATCTGTACCTTGCTGCCACCTAAAAGAGAAATGATAAACCCGGCAATAATAGCCGTAATAATTCCTTTTTCCGGCGACACACCGGAAGCGATACCAAATGCAATGGCAAGCGGCAAGGCAACGATACCCACAATGATACCTGCCATCAAGTCTGCCGCAAAGATTTCTTTCGAGTAATTTTTTAAAGCCGTGTACAACTTAGGTTTGAATTCAAACGCTTTCATGTCTTTGAAAATGAATAATTATAAATGAGCTGCAAAATTAGGTAAAATTATGTAGATACGGATGGTTTGTCTAAAATCATTTGTTTCGGTTGAACAGAATACCGGTGTGTTTTGTTTCTATTGAGAGACGGACTATATAGATTTTTCCTATGGCGATATAGATAAATCCGATGAAGGAAATGCACAATTATTTCGAACTAAATTCGTATGTTTGTACCACAATAAAGATACGAACAACATTTATACGTAATTACATTAACTAATAAAAAAGGAAACTATGGCTAAAAGTGTTAAAGGAACTCAGACAGAGAAAAATCTGTTGACTTCATTTGTAGGTGAATCACAAGCAAGAATGCGTTATACTTACTTTGCAAGCGCAGTTAAAAAAGAAGGTTACGAACAAATTGCCGCTATCTTTACGGAGACAGCCGACCAGGAAAAGGAACACGCCAAGCGTATGTTTAAGTTCCTCGAAGGAGGCATGGTAGAAATTACCGCTACTTATCCCGCAGGCGTCATCGGCACTACATTGGAAAACTTGCAGGAAGCTGCTGCCGGCGAACATGAAGAATGGTCGTTGGATTATCCTAAATTTGCAGACATTGCCGAGCAAGAAGGTTTCCCTGCCATCACAGCCATGTATCGCAACATCTCTATTGCCGAGAAGGAACACGAAGAACGTTACCGCGCTTTTATCAAGAACATCGATACTGCCAGCGTATTTGCCAAAGAAGGCGAAGTAGTATGGCAATGCCTCAACTGCGGTTTCATCTACACCGGTAAGGAATCTCCCGAAGTGTGTCCGGCTTGCTTGCATCCGCAGGCTTACTTCGAAGTAATGAAGAAGAACTGGTAATAAGATTTCAACTAAGGCCCGGACTGAGGCTTTCACATACTAGGACTTAAAGGTTCTCACCCTAGGACTGAACTATCAAAACATCCGGATATTTATACCAAAACATCCGGGTGTTTTATATGAATACATCCCCATGTTTTACCCCAAAACATCCGGATGTTTTGATAGTTCAGTCCTAGGGTGAGAACCTTTAAGTCCTATCCTTTCTATGGCTAAGGATATTAAGGAAGTGTCAAGAGCTGATTGATGGTTATTTCTTTGTGTGCGGATAGTCCGTCGTGAAGTGGAGCCCGCGACTCTCTTTGCGCTCCATAGCTTGGCGGGTAATCAGATAGCCCACATTAATCATATTGCGTAGCTCGCAAAGTTCGCGCGTCGCCTTGCTGCTCTTGAAGAGCTTTTCCGTCTCCTCATAAAGAATGTCCAAACGGTTCCATGCGCGCATCAGGCGGGTATTGCTGCGGACGATGCCGACGTACGACTCCATAATCTGGTTCACTTCCTTCATGCTTTGCGTAATCAGCACCCGTTCTTCGGTGGAGATAGTACCTTCGTCGTTCCATTCTGGGATGTCCTCGTTGAAGTCGTAGCGTTCCAATACGCTCAGTGCGTGCTTGGCAGCTGCATCGGCATAGACTACCGCTTCAATCAGCGAGTTCGAGGCCAGACGGTTTCCTCCGTGAAGCCCCGTGCAGGAACATTCGCCGATGGCATACAGACGACGGATACTGCTCTGTCCGTCAAGGTCCACCTTGATGCCGCCGCACAGATAATGGGCGGCAGGAGCCACCGGAATGTAATCTTTCGTAATATCGATGCCGATGCTGAGGCATTTCTTATAGATATTGGGGAAGTACTTCTTGGTTTCTTCCGCGTCCTTGTGGGTCACGTCCAAGTAGACATGCTCGTCTCCGCGCTGCTTTATCTCGTTGTCGATGGCGCGCGCCACGATGTCGCGCGGAGCCAGTGAGAGGCGTTCGTCGTATTTCTGCATGAACTCCTTGCCGTCCATCGTGCGCAGCACACCGCCATAACCGCGCATCGCCTCCGTAACGAGGAAGCAGGGACGGTCGCCCGGATGATAGAGGGCAGTGGGGTGGAATTGGATAAACTCCATATCCTTCACAGCGCCCTTGGCACGGTAGACCATCGCAATGCCGTCGCCCGTAGCCACCAGCGGATTGGTCGTGTTGCGGTAGATGGCTTCGCAACCGCCGGTTGCCATAATCGTCACTTTGGAGAGGAACGTATCCACCTCGCCCGTTGCTTCGTTCAGCACATAGGCGCCGCAGCACTTGATGCCCGGTGTGTAGCGGGTGACGATGATGCCCAGATGGTGTTGGGTGATGATTTCCACTGCAAAGAAGTCGGTGAATACCGTGATGTTGGGGTGCTGCTTGACGGCTTCAATCAGGCTGTCTTGTATCTCGGCGCCCGTATTGTCCTTGTGGTGCAGGATGCGGAACTCCGAGTGCCCGCCTTCCTTGTGCAAGTCGAACTCTCCGCTTTCCTTCTTGTCGAAGTTCACACCCCATTTGATGAGTTCGTTGATTTGTTCGGGAGCGTTGCGCACCACCTTTTCCACGGCTTCGCGGTCGCTTATCCAGTCGCCCGCAATCATGGTGTCCTCGATATGTTTCTCAAAGTTATCTACTGCCAGGTTGGTGACGGAAGCGATGCCTCCCTGTGCGAAAAAAGTGTTAGCCTCTTCCAGTCCGGCTTTGCAGATGAGGGCTACTTTTCCTTTATGCGCCACTTTCAGCGCAAAGCTCATACCGGCAATTCCGGAACCGATAACGAGGAAATCGAACTTTCTTACCATAGTTTTATATGTTTATCACCGCAAAACTACAAAATAACTACGTTCCTTGTGCTCGGTGTAGGCATTAATTCGTAAAAATACTTACCTTAGCGGCAAAAATCCGATAAAATGAATAGAGTTTTCCATGCGCGTATCGCTGCCGGGCAGTATTTGTTTCTGTCTCTGGTGACTTTTATAACCGTCTTCTGCATGTGGCAGAAGCATGCGGCTGTCGGCGTCTTTGCCATGTTGCTGCTGGTGTTCACCATCGAAAGGCTTATCCACACCACCTATACCGTTACGCCGCAAGGCACGTTGGAACTTTATTACGGGCGCTTTGCCCGCCGCAAGACGCTGCTGTTGAAAGATATTACAAGCGTGGAGCGCGCTTCGTCCATGCGCGTCGGGCGCTTTGCCGGGATGCGCTATGTGCTGATACACTACGGTGTGATGGGGCAGAGCGTGGCGCTGCTTCCGGTCAAGGAGGGGGAGTTCATACGGTTAATCAGGGAACGGATGGAATAGTTTCCCGCCGGTTTATGCCTTGTCGGATAAAGTCATCAGTAATAAGGCTAAAGGCAGATAGTCTTTCAAGTCTTTTTCCAATAGTTTCACGGCTTGTTGCACGCGATAGTACACCAATTTGTCGGACACATCTAGTTTGGCAGCCACCTCTTTACACTCCATGCCCTGCAGACGATAGAGTATGAAAGCTTCACGGTAAGTGTCGGGCAGGGCGGCAAGGGTATCCTTTATACGTAGCTGAAGTTCTTCCAGCCTGAAAGGTTCTTCGTCGTAGAACAAGTCATTCATATCTTGGCAGAAGTGCTCGTCGGCACGATGCATGGCATCTTTTTTCGACAATTTATTGAGTATGCGGTGATAGACCATTCTGAAAAGATAAGCATTGAGCGACGAGGTGATGAGTAGCGACTCACGTTTTTCCCAGAAAGAAGCAAAGACTTCTTGCGCCACTTCTTCTGCATCGTCCACACTCACAAAGCGGCGGGCATAGGCGCATAGCATCGGATAATAGCGATGGAAGAACTTCTCGAAGGTTTTCGTATCGCCCCGTTTCAGCGCTCGTAACAAATGCAAGTCTTCTTCCTGTAAATTGTATGCACCCATGGTTGTCTTATTATATAGGTATAGTCGTATTAATTTTTATTGGCAAATATAGTTATTTTATATTTAAATAAAAGAAACTAAAAAAATCACTCTATGTTTAGAAAACCGGAAGTCAGCTCTGTCTTATATATAAAGAAGCGAAAAAAAAATAGATGGATACAGACAAAGAATATATAATGGAAGAGCTGCTCGTCAGATACTGCGAGGGAAAAGTTTCAGAAGAAGAGTCGGCTTATGTAAAACGATGAATGAAGGCTTCCTCCGAAAATCGTCGCATGGCACAACATATCAACCGTCTTTGTCTGGCTGCCGATACGCTGGAGCTGGAAGAAACATTGGACGTGACGCGAGCTTTCAAAAAGCTGCGCAGACACAAGCTTACCCGCCGCTTCAAGATGGCAGGTCGGTGGATGCAGCGGGCGGCGGCTGTGTTATTTATCCCTATGCCTGCATTGTGGATGGTGCAGCAATATGGCGGACAGTCCGAGGAGTCTCCTTTGGTGGAGGTACACGCAAATCCGGGCATGTCGTCATCGCTCACCTTGCCGGACGGTACACTGGTCTATCTGAATTCTGCATCGTCGCTCACCTATCCCGCCAGTTTCAACGGTGATACACGGTGTGTGTCGCTGAAAGGAGAAGCCTATTTCGAGGTAAGCAAAGACCCGGAGAAGAAATTCATTGTCTCCACTCCCAACAACACGCGCATCGAGGTACTGGGAACTCACTTCAACCTGGAAGCTTATGAAGAAGAAAAACACGTGATGGCCACCTTGCTCGAAGGAAAGATAAATTTTATCTACCGGAATGGAGACAAGACGAAAGGAGTAAGCATGACTCCCGGCAACAAAGTGATATATGATGAGGAAACCAACGAAGTGAAGATGTACGGCACTTCGGGGCTGAGCGAAACCGGATGGATTAACGGGAAGATTATTTTGGAGAATACACCCCTCGAAGAGGCACTCCGGTTACTTGGCAAACATTTCCATGCCGACTTTGTGATAACCAATGCCAAATTGAAAGAATATTCCTTTACCGGTGTGTTTGCCAATCAGAGTTTGGAACGTGTACTCGACAAGTTCCGCCTTTCGTCGCGCATCAGGTGGCGCTATCTGAATGCCGAGAATGATACTGAATGGAAGACACGGATTGAAATTTATTAGACATTAACACTCACAATTCAATATAACCTATAAATCAAGAAAGAAAAATGAGTACTAATCTGAAAAATGCCGCAGGTCAGTCACCACCTGCCCATAGCTAGGTTGTCTACTTGCCAACTTGCTATATCGTAACTTAATTACTTAAATTCTAATTACTTAAATTCTAATTATTATGAACCAAAAGAACTCGTCTTTAAATAAGACGACTCACTCGCTTTGGCGAAATTCCAAGAGAATCCCGCTGTATATGCGGTTCTTCGTTTTGTTCCTGGCATGTTCCATAAGCCTGACTTACGCTGCAGGCACGTATGCCCAAAACACCAAAATCAGTATCGAACTGCAAAACAAAAGTGTAAAGGATGTTCTGAAAGAGATTGAAAAACAATCCGGTCTGAGCTTCTTCTTTAACAACAAGCACATTGACGTAAATCGTCGCGTGTCCGTTTCGGCCACTCAAAGAAATGTGTCCGACATCTTGGATGATGTATTTCGTGGAACAGGTGTGACTTACTCCATATCCGATAAGATGATTGTACTTTCTGCCAACCTGCAGCAAGGTGGTAAGGTGATGGTGAAAGGTAACGTTACCGATGACGAAGGCAATCCTTTTATAGGAGCCACCGTGATGGAAGTGGGTTATAATGGTAACGGTGTAGTGACCGATATCGATGGAAACTTCTCCTTGCAGGTGACTGAAGGGGCAAGCCTGGATGTGTCTTACATCGGTTATAAGACACAGCGTGTGAAAGCCGTTGCAGGCCGTCCCATCAATATCCGTTTGGTTGAAGATGCCGAACTGTTGGACGAAGTAATAGTAGTGGGCTATGGTACATAAAGCAAGAAGTCGTTGACGGGAGCTGTAGGTACCATGGATATGAAAGAAATAGAAACTGCTACCGTTTCTTCTATCTCCCATGCATTGGGAGGCAAGGTGGCAGGTTTGCAGGTGAATTTGCAGTCGGCACAGCCGGGCGGTGCCGCTAAGTTCCGCATTCGTGGTGAAGCCTCTACGGGTGCTGGTAACGAGCCGCTGATTGTTATCGACGGTTTTCCGATTAATAGCAGCGAAAGTCTGAAGTCGGGTACGGTATACGAAGCCGGAAACACCGATAATTTGCTCGAATCTCTCAACCCCGACGACATCGAGTCTATCTCCGTGCTGAAAGATGCTGTTTCTACAGCTATCTATGGTGCTCGTGCCGGTCACGGTGTAATTCTTATCACCACCAAGCGCGGCAAGGAAGGACGTGCCAAGGTGTCTTACTCCGCATCGGGTTCATTCCAGAATATCCGTGCCAACTATGACGTGCTTTCCACACGCGAATATATGGAAGTGGAGAACTTGCAACTCAAAGAACGCTGGTTGAAGAATAACGGTATGGGTATCTATGAAGGCTATATCGCCAAGAATGACAATCCCGTACCCTTCAATCCCAAATATGATTTGACTAAACCCGTGCAGGGTGCCGGCTGACTGGACGAGGTGACACGCACCGGATACATGCACCAACACAACCTTTCTATCAATGGCGGCGGCGACCGTACCAAGTATATGGCTTCCTTCAACTACATGAAACAGGAAGGTGTGGTAAAGAGCAACGGTACTAGCCGTATCTCCGCCCGCATCAACTTGGATCAGGTAATCAATAAGTATGTCAATGTGGGATTAACTGCCAATTATTCGCAGAACCGCTATGATAACGTACCTTTGGGTGACGGCGATAACGAGAATGCAGGTATCCTGGTTTCTGCTATCCGCTTTAACCCCACCCTGCCTGTACGCGATGAAAACGGCGAGTATGTCATCGACCCTAGCCGTTCCAACTTCCCCAACCCGGTATCACTGCTTGACATCACTGACGAAACCGTAAAAGACCGCCTCATGGGTAGCGCTTTCGTGGTATTGAAACCT
This sequence comes from Bacteroides sp., assembly GCA_021203515.1. Lineage (GTDB taxonomy): Bacteria > Bacteroidota > Bacteroidia > Bacteroidales > Bacteroidaceae > Bacteroides. The sequence continues at coordinate 58,799 of JAJQAY010000064.1, forward strand.
GTGAAGGGACTAGAATTAAAAGCTACCCTCGGTGCAGACCGCCGTATGCAGAAACGTCGCAATTATCTGCCGAAAACTACGTTGTCGGGTGCTGAAAAGAAAGGAAAGGCCAATGTCTACTATCAGGATGCTACCGGCTATCTGATGGACTTGACGGCTACTTACAGCACTATCTTCAAGGAGAAACATCATCTGAAAGCCTTGGTAGGCTACTCTTACCAGCAGTTCAACACCGAAAGCGTGAATGCCGGCAACGAGGACTTCCTGATGGACAGTTTCCTCTATCACAACCTGGCAGCCGGAAACTATGCCAAACCGATTGTAGGCTCCAGTGCCTATAAGAACAGTCTCGGCTCTTACTTTGCCCGCGCCAACTATCAGTATGAAAACAAGTACTTGCTGGAAGCCACAGTACGTGCCGATGGTGTCGGAAACTTTGACAAGGATCATCGTTGGGGCTACTTCCCATCCGTATCCGCAGGCTGGGTCATCAGTGAAGAGAAGTTCATGGAAAGCACACAAGACTGGCTTTTCAACCTGAAGTTGCGTGCCAGCTTCGGACAGACCGGTAACTCCAACATCGGAAACCGCATCTATACTTTCTATGATATGACCAGTTCAAGCTATAACTATGTCTTTGGCAGTACGTTGATGAACGGTGTGTATGCTTCTGAATTGGGTAACCCCAGACTGACATGGGAAACCACTATGGAATTCAACATCGGTTTGGACTTAGGCTTCCTGAAAAACCGCATTCGTCTGACGGCAGAATATTTCAATCGCCGCATCACGGATATCTTGGTGAAAGACAAGTCACTTCCTTTCTACAATGAAGTAAACAAAATAGCCGATAATTCCGGTTCTACGCAAAGTACAGGTTTCGAACTGACCCTGAACACTGCCAATATCCAGACCAAGAACTTTGAGTGGAACGCTACACTCACACTGGCTCAGTACAATGACCGCTGGCGTACTCGCCCGGATACTTGGAACCGGCCGCTTACGAAAAGAAGGACGACAACCTGACAGCTAAGTACGGCTACAAGGCACTGGGTATACTGAAACCGGGTGAGAAGGCTCCAAAAGCACAGCCCGATCTGCTTCCCGGACAAATGATACTGTGGGATCGCGATGATAACGGCACGTTGGATGATGAAGATAAGATTTACTACGGAAACGATGCTCCGAAGATTATTTACGGCTTCAACAATGCCCTGCGCTACAAACGCTTCGACTTCAATATCTATTTCTATGGCGAGGCAGGCCGCAAGGTTACATCCAGCTACTGGGAAGACTGGATTGATACCAATGAAAATTCGCAGAGCCTCTCTCGCTATGTATATGACTCGTTCAGTAGCGAGAACCCCAATTCAACGAACCCGAGTATCCTGAAGGGAAGCCGCGGCAATGGTGACTTCTATCTGAAGTCCATCTACTTCATTCGTTGCGGAAACATGACATTGGGTTATAACGTTCCGGTGAAAAAGAGTTGGGGCATTTCCAATCTGCGCGTGTATGCCGACATAAACAATCCGTTTGTCATCACCAACTGGACAGGTCTTGATCCTGAAACGGACACGGGTACATACTCTTACCCTAACGTAACTTCCTATAGCTTGGGACTCAATATCACATTCTAACGAACAATAAACGATTTCGATATGAAAAACAAAATAAAGACTCTGTTAATGGGATCACTGCTCCTCACCGTATCCGGTTGTGCATTGGAGAGTGAAATTTATGACAAGATTAGCCCTGACAATTTCCCCGTCAACGAAAGCGATATCAGGGGATTGATGACAGGCAGCGTGTATAGCGTTTTCTCGGCCGATGGTTACAGTAATCTGTACAGTGCCGCAAACGGTGTGCAGACCATTTCCGACTGTCTGGCCGATGTAATGACCTGTAGTTGGGGTAATGACTGGAATTTGGTAGCGTATAATAACCACAATGCCGAAACAAGCCTTATCAACAATAACCTCAACCAGTTCCGTTGGTACAACCGTCTGGGCGGAATAATTCTGACCGCTGACCGTGTGCAGAATTGCGGCGGAAGCGTGAGCGATAAAATGAAAGAGCAGTATATTGCCGAGGCTAAGTGTGGTATGGGTTTCATGGCTTTCCTGCTCTATGACCTCTATGGCCCTATTGTGTTGCCCACCCTCGAAGAGTTGAAGAACCCTGAGAAAAACATTATTCTGCCCCGTGCTACGGAGGAAGAAATGCGTGATTTTATTGTGGATAACTTGACTGAAGCCGCCAAGGTATTGCCTTATAAATATTCGGACGGTGATTACGGACGCTTCACTAAGGGGTTGGCCAACACGCTGTTGTTGAAGTACTATATGCGGGTGAAAGACTTTAAAAAAGCCGAAGAAATAGGTGAGGAACTTGTAACCAACAAGGAATACGGTTATGCCATCGAAGACGATTATTACAAGCTCTTCTCTTTGGAAGGCAAGATGAACCCTGAAATCATCTATGCGATACCTTGTTCCAAGAGTGGACAGAATTCCCTCTATCAGGTACACGTCTATCCGGGCGATTTTCCTCATAAGACATATTTCCCGTATGCACCCGAATCGGTTGCTTTGTGGGGCGGCTATCGTATGGCATGGTCTTACTACCACACCTTCGAGGAAGGTGATTACCGCCTGAATCGTATTTATGGCGAATATACCGATACAAGTAATAAGCTGCATAATGAAGAACTGGATAAGAACGGCGGTACACTGGCAGTGGGTGCCGTACCGGGCAAATATTCCATCGACGGCATGATTGGTGACAAGGGTATGTGTGACATTGTAGCGTTCCGCTTCTCTGATGTGAAGACGTTATACGCTGAAGCCGTGGTACGCAACAGTAATAGCGTGAACAGTATGGCGAAGGAATATCTCAATGAAATCCGTACTAAGCACGGGAAGTTGGCCGCCTTCACCGATGCCGAAATCGGTACTCCAGAAAAGTATCTGGACAAGTTGCTCGAAGAACGGGGACATGAATTCTACATGGAAGGCGTACGTCGTCAGGACCTCATTCGTCATGGACGTTTCGTGGAGATGGCTATCAAGAAGGACGAATATGCGGGTCAGTCCACCAATAACGTGAAGCGCATGGAGAACGGCAAGTATGTGTACGAGTTGTTGCCTACTTCCGTTTCCATCATTCGCGACAGCCAGGGAAAGATTAAGCAGAATGACGGCTTCTGATAAAATGTTGAAATATAAATAGTATATTTGTATTTTTGTTAGTGGAGGCCGGCGTGCGCAATGCATATCGGCCTCATTTTATTCCATGCATTAAACTTATTATGAAAAAGAAATGGATATGCGGCAGCATAATAGCTGCCTTATTGAGCTTCATGGCAAGCGGGTGCTGTAATTCGCAGCGAATAGTGCAGTTTGAAGGGATTTATGCCGACGGCGTGCAGGGCATGTGCGGGCTTTATAATCCGAGTCGGGGTTTCCGGTTGGAAACCGCCTTGGACGTGGCAATGGTCAAGGAAAATCCCGGCAGGCAACTGGCGATGCTTTCGGAAAAATATGCTTCGGACAGCGTGTCGCTTTCGCAAAGCTATTTCTATTTGACATTCTTGGCGGACAAAGAGCTTACGGACGATGACTTTGCTACCATGCAGGCGTATTTCGACGAACTCCACCGGCTGGGGAAAAGGGCTGTGTTGCGTTTCGCCTACGAAAAAGACTTCATGGGACGTTCACCCATAGGTCCCACTGCCGAACAGATATTGCGACATCTCGACCAATTGAAACTGATACTTCACGCCAACAAGGATTTGATATTGGTGGTGCAAGCCGGGTTGATTGGCGCATGGGGCGAATGGCACAGTTCCATACACGGGCTGGAAAACTCGGAAGTTGCCAAGAAAGTCATCCTTGAGAAGCTGCTCAGTGTAGTTCCGCAGGAGAAGAACATTCAGGTGCGCGTGCCCGAATACAAGAACTTACTGAAAGACAGGCCGGAACTCTATAAACGTATCTCCTTCCACGACGACTTCATCGTTATTCATCCCGACCGTTGGGATGGCGACATGCACGAGGGAACACCGCACTTTGACCAGATAGTGAAAGAGTCACCCTATCTGGTGGTGGATGGCGAACTCCCCCGGGGATTTTGGAGCGTGGGTGCCGACCCTGACAGTCCTTCGGCCGGATGGCTCATCGACGGTATGCAGGCCGCCCGTCGGCTCTTCTTGCAGCATTTCACTTCGCTCAGCGTGATACACAATTACAAGGAACAACATGTCAACCGTCGTTTTAACGAAAGCAATCCTCCGCGCTACTCCATGTTGGTGTGGAAAGAGACCATGATTACCGAAGATTCCCTTGCCAAGTACCATATGCCCGTTTCTTCCAATTATTTCCGCTTGAAAGATGGTAGCCGGACCGAACGAAGTGTGTTCGATTATGTCCGCGACCACCTGGGTTGTCGGCTCGAATTGCAATCCTTGCAAATGCCTTCCGTACTGAAAAGCGGGCAGGAAAACAAGCTCGAATTGACGTTGATTAACCGGGGATTTGCTACCGTATTCGGTGATTATACGGTGCGTCCTGTATTGATGGACGAAGCCGGACAAGTGATTGAACTTCCCGCCGTACTGGTGAACCCGGTGGAGTGGCAGCCCTTCGACCCCGCTGATGCCGAATGCAAGCCATTGCTGCACTGCATAGACCTGACGTGCAACCTGCCTCAAACCGTTGCTCCGGGCAACTATAAACTGGGGTTGTGGATAGCTGACGCTTCTGAACGCTTGAAGTATAATGCCCGTTATGCTATCCGTTGTGCTAACGGAAACACTGAATGGACAGTGACCGGCGGGGGACGTTATGGCATCAATATACTTGCCAAAGTACAAGTGGAGTGAGCTTGTACATAGTTGAGCCGTGGTAGATAAAAAGACTGCAAAGATAAAGAAACCTTAAATTGTTTCTTTGTCTTTGCAGTTTTTTTGTGGTGGATGCGTCTTTCCTTATAAAAAAGAGAACGACTATGAATTTGAATTGTGCCATATTGCATATGGATGCGGAGGTAATTGCGAGAGTGCAGGAGTATATAGAGAAAACGCCTTTTCTCACCCTGCACGGCAAGTACGGTAGTCCCCTCGAAGCATTGCAGGACTATTATGAAACACGGGTAGAGATTTTCTTTGTCGGTATCTATCCCGTAGAAGAAGGAGGTATCAACGGGATGGACTTTTGCAGGCTGCTCTCTCCATCCACGCGTGTCATCTTCCTGGCGGGTTCAGAGCGTCATGCTGCCGAATGTTTCCGCTTGGATGCGCTGGATTATCTGGTGGGTGAGGTTGATTTCTCTATGTTTTTCCAGTCGGTCAGCAAGGCTATCCGTTGGTTTGCCTTGCAGGAGACAGGGAAAACGAAGGCGAAAGCACCCCAATCCTCCGAAGAGCAGCCGAAAGTGATTTATATACGGTCTGATAGCCGCATCATGAGGTTGGACCTGGAACAAATCAATTATATAGAAGGATTGGGAGATTACGTAAAGATACACCGCAAGGGTGCTTTCAAACCAATCCTGAGTTTGTGCAGCATGAAGTATATGGAAGAAAAACTGCCTGCCGATGAGTTTATCCGCGTGCATCGTTCCTTTATTGTGCGCAAAGACAGCATTGATGCGATAGGGCACAATATGGTAGTCATCGAGAAGAAGGATTTACCCATCGGGGATACTTATCGGGAAAGGGTGAAAGGGTATGTTTCGAGTTTGGTGGTGCTGTAAATGGGAATTTAGCTGTGTGTTTTCAATTTTTTAGACGCGGATTTAGCGGATTGAGCGGATTTTTAAAGCTGCGCTGCATTAGCTTTATACCGCATGGAAATAAAAGAAATCCGCTCAATCCGCTAAATCCGCGTCTAAAAAATAGTCACACCAAAGGGAAACCCTGCCGGGGCGCTACGCCCCTAACGCAGCTTCGACCGCGACATCCTTTCTCCGAAAGTAAGATTGAGATTAATGCTCCAACGACTTTCCTGCATCAGATTGCTGCGTGAATTCATCTGCTTCCGCCACGTGGCACCCAGCGAGAGGTAAGAGTACCGGATGGGAAAACTGGCGCCGATGCTTGCTTCCAGATAATTCATCTTTCCGCCTTTCAGGCTGATATAAGAGTTGCTGACTCCCAATCCCGCCATCAGTTCGGTGGAACGGGGCAGGCGGGGATTAGTGGTATAGATGCCTCCCGCATTAATCTTATGTTGATTTTCATACTTCATCGAAGTGTAGGATGAGGAGTTACGGCTCCAATCCATATAGTTGTAATCGACGGTTGCCGTCCAGCGCTCCGTCATCATGGAAACTCCCGCACCCAAGTGCATGGGCAGGTATTGCTGGCGGCTGTGATAACTCTTGTCTAAGGAAGAGCTGGTTGAGGAATTGGTATAAGTCATCGTGTTGTCGTGAGTGATGGGCATGGAAGGAGCAAATATGACGCCTGCCGCCCATTGCCTTCCTGTCGTGCGGAAGTCATAATAAGCTCCGAAGTCGGCATAGAATGCCCGCTTGGACGACTCATACTCTATGACGGCACTTTCCTGCGTTTCGCTTTGTGTCACCGTTCCCAGTATCATGCCAAGGTTCATGCCCACCGACCAATGCGGGGTCAGGGCGAATGCGTTGGTGACGTAGCAGCGGTATAGCCCGCCTGTTCCCTCAAAAGAGGAGTAGATATAGCTGCCGGGCATGCCCTCTATCTCTTCTTCCGTCCGGATGAGGTATCCCACGCTGCTGTAAGGGGCTGCACCCACGATGGCATACCAACGGGGCAGGATGCGGAAACCCATACTCAGGCGGTTGGGGTTGCCCGTGAAGCCGGAACTGTGTTCGCTCAGGGAAGAGTAGCGGGCGTAGGCGGCCGATGCACCGATGTCGAAAATGAAGCAGGTGCTGTCCATGCGGGTGATGGCTGCGGGGTTCAGCGTGTTTTGAAATCCCATGCGGTTCAGGGCGATGCCTATATTGCCCATGCCGGCATAGCGTCCGCCGTCTCCGGCGCTCAGTTCGCCTACTCCATACATCGAAGTGGGCAGGCTTGTATTGTTCTGGGCCGTGGCAGAAAGGCCCATCATGCCGGATGTGCACAGTAAAAGGAAAATTCGTTGGCATCTCATTTCTCGTTGTATGTTTTATATCTTACGTCTAATCTGCATTGTCTCTCCAGGGCGGGGTCGTTGCTGAAGATAATCTGTTTGAAAGTGGTGGTGATCTCTTCATCCGACAGGCTCAGCAACAGCTTCTGCCGCTTCATGCCCCAAGTGCCGAAGTTGTTCCGGATGAACTCGGTGAGGTTGAAGGAGTAATAGGTTTCTTTTCCGTACAGTTCGTCTATGGTGAGGTTTCCGTTTTGTACATTTACTCCGTCCGTACCATATACATAGTCTTCGAGTACGTTATTTTCATCGGTGATGTAGAGGCGTATGTCTTCGGGTAGCTGGTTGATTTCGTTGTAGCTCCCGGCCAGCGGATAGAGGTAGAGCGTGGCGCTCTCTATGGAGACTATCTCTCCGGCACTTTCCAGGTCGTTCAGGTAGGGAAACTCCAGTTGGTTGTAGTATCCTGTCAATCCCTGCATATAGGCGCGGTTGCCCGTCTCGCCAGAGTGGAGAAGGTTCTCTATTCCGCTTTGCAGGGTGGCGAGAGGGGTGCCGGTACGGTTGTGCCGGATGCCGGTATAGGCATATTCGGTGTTCACTCTGAAGGTCAGCGTTCGTTCGATGCGCTGGTTGCCCACTTCGTGATAGCAAAGATTGATGCTCATGGAAGAGTCGTTCACAAGAAATCCGGTGATGCACGTGCCGTCGGCTTCGGATGCAAAGGCCAGTCCGGGAAACTCTTTTTTGAAGTTGCTTTGGGTGTTGAAATAGTCGTCCTGTGCTATGAGGTCGTTCAGGAATTTCTGTCCCATTTCGTCGGGCAGGCGCACCTTTACTTCCCTTTTCTGTCCGGGGCGGGGAGTGAATGTAAAACTAGTGAGAGGCGTGTCTTCTGTCTGGAGCACGGTGGTGGTGTAATAATCCTCGTCATTGTCCAGTACGCAGGGATACTTCAGCCGGTAGACGGAGATGCGCTGTTGCGCCAGGGTGTCTCCCCAGAAGTGTCCCGAAGGTATCATCCGCAGCACGAGCGAGTCGAGCGTATAAGTGTAGCTGGCATTAGGGGTGAAACTCGCTTTGGAGTATTCGGCATAATAGGTGGGGGATACTTCGCCCCACTCATCGTTTCGGTAATGTCCCAACTGGCAGATACTGTCGCCACGAGTCTCTATCGAGTCCAAAAGAACGGTACTGATATCTACCGTGCAGGTATCTACATATACATTATAAAAGGAACTTTCCACCAAGCTCTTCCCCAGAGCCGAGTTCTCGTCCTGGCAGGCGGAGAGGAGGGCGGAGATTGTCAGTAAAATGTACAATAACTTCTTCATTGTTATATTTTGATTTGGGCACAAAGAAAATGGATAACTATCATATCTTCCTACTAAAATCGCTGTTTACGGGGTTTTTATCGGCAAAGGCGTTTGGCGGGAATTCCATGCTGTTTGTCGATTCTTTTTGCCTGCATCACTTTCCCGGTTTATTTTTGTGACCAAAAATTAATAATCAAATCAATTAAGAAAAATGAATAGGCTATTGTTGGGAATGTTATTGCTGGGAACTTTATACCTTGCCGGCGGTTGTACGGAAGAAGATGAATATACAAAAGGGCAGTGGATGAAGAGGTCGAGCTATAACGGCTATGCGCGTGCCTATGCCTGTAGCTTTACCATTGGCGATAAGGGCTATCTGTGTTGCGGCTTTCGCGGGTCGAACAGGGACTATTTGAACGACCTCTGGGAATACGACATGAATACGGCCGTATGGACGCAATGCGAAACCATGCCCGTTGAAGGACGGAAATACGGTGTCGGATTTGCCGTGAATGAAAAGGGTTATATCACCACAGGCTCCAAGAAAGACGGCTCTTCTTCCTATTATGTAAGTGATACGTGGGAATATGACCCCGCTGCAAACTCCTGGACAAAGAAAGATGACTTCAAGGGGGGAGAGCGCGATGGTGCGCTGGCTTTCAGCATAGGCGGATACGGATATGTCGGTACGGGCTATAATGACGACGGCATAGGCTGGATGATGGACTTTTATCGTTTCAATCCCAATGCCGGAGAAGGGCAGCAATGGGAAGTGGTGAATGGATTTGGAGGCGAGAAGCGACGCTACGGTACGGCTTTCGTCATCAACGATGTGGCCTACGTTTGCTGTGGCGAGAATAATGGTACGAATGTGGTGGATCTCTGGAAGTTCGACGGCACCGCCTGGACGCAGTTGCGCGACATTGCCAATACGAATAGCGATGAAGATTATGACGACGATTACGCCATTGCACGCTACAGCGCCGTCTCTTTTGCCATTGGCGGGCGAGGGTACATTGCTACCGGATATCGTGGCGGGGTGGTCAGTGATTACTGGATGTACAATCCCGACCAGGATTTGTGGTATGGTGACTCCGACGATGATTTTACTCCTCTTACCAAAGTGCATAATTACGCATCGGGTGCTTCATCGCGCGAGGGTGCTGTCTCCTTCTCCAACGGTGAGCGCGGTTTTGTGCTGACAGGCCATAGCGGAGGTACTTATTTCGACGATGTGTATGAGCTTTTACCCGATGAAGAGGAAGATGTCTGATAATCTATAATGAAAAGATATATGAAGCTGGTGTTTATTCTGAAAGTAGGTGTGCTGTCTCTTATGACGGCATGCCTATTTTGCTGTGCGGGGCATACGTCCGCCGACAGTGACGGGTTGCAGTGTGAGGCGATAAAAGTGAAAGAAGGGTATGGCTACATCGTAGTCCATGAAGAAGATACATTGATTTATCAGCCCTTTATACCTGCCGTAAGCGGTAAGATACCCTTCGCTACCAAGGAGGATGCCCTGAAAATCGGAGAGTTGGTCTGCCGCAAGTTGTCGGAGCATCAACTGCCCACTGTTACTCAAGAAGAACTCACATCGTCGGGCATCAGGCTTAAATAACCCATACGCATGATAATTCGGGAATTCTTTTGCCCGAATAAGACGGGTTTTTATTAACTTGCGCACAAATTAATAATTAACCCAGAAGCTATGAAATATCAAGTTGCCATTATCGGTGGAGGACCTGCGGAATATACGGCTGCCGAAGCTGCCGGAAAAGGCGGGATTGAGTGTTGTATTGTTCGAAAAACAAAGTCTTGGCGGAGTGTGCCTGAATGAAGGTTGCATTCCTACCAAGACTTTATTGTATTCGGCAAAAACGTATGATGGTGCACGCCATGCTACCAAGTATGCGGTCAATGTGCCGGAAGTGTCTTTTGACTTACCCAAGATTATTGCCCATAAGCAAAAAGTGGTGCGGAAGTTGGTGTTGGGTGTGAAAGGTAAACTGACTGCCCACGGTGTAGTAATCGTGACCGGTGAGGCAACCGTGATTGATAAAAACCATATACAGTGTGCCGACGAAACCTACGAATGCGAGAACCTGCTGCTTTGCACCGGTTCGGAGACATTCGTTCCTCCCATCCAGGGAGTGGACACAGTGCCCTATTGGACGCATCGGGCTGCACTGGATAATAAGGAACTGCCGGCATCACTCGCCATCATCGGCGGAGGCGTTATCGGAATGGAGTTTGCCTCGTTTTTCAACAGTTTGGGAGTAGAGGTGACGGTTATCGAGATGCTGGATGAAATTCTGGGCGGTATGGACAAGGAACTCTCTGCCATGCTCCGCGCCGAATATGCCAAGCGGGGAATTAAGTTTATGCTCAGCACAAAGGTTGTATCTGTCATGCTGAGTGAAGTCGAAGCATCTCCTCTCAAGAACATACGGGGAGAAGAGATCCTTCGCCAGGCTCAGGATGACAGTAGCGTCAAGCAATCTTCTATGCAGGTGAATTATGAAAATGCCGATGGTGCAGGCTCTGTGGTGGCGGAGAAGTTGCTGATGAGCGTAGGCCGTCGTCCGGTGCTGAAAGGATTCGGGTTGGAGAACCTCGACTTGGAGAAGACGGAATGTGGCAATATCCGCGTTGACGAACAGATGCAGACCTCTGTTCCGGGGGCGTACGCTTGCGGTGACCTGACAGGGTTCTCTTTGTTGGCACATACGGCCGTGCGTGAAGCGGAAGTTGCCGTACATACGATTATAGGCAAGCAGGATGCCATGAGCTACCGCGCCATTCCGGGCGTAGTCTATACCAATCCCGAAATAGCCGGAGTGGGAGAGACGGGAGAGTCCTTGCAGAAAAAGGGAATTGCTTATCGTGCCGTAAAATTGCCTATGGCCTATTCCAGCCGCTTTGTTGCGGAGAATGAAGGAGTGAACGGTGTATGCAAGCTGCTGCTTGCAGAAGATAATATCATACTCGGTGCGCATGTATTGGGTAATCCCGCTTCCGAAATCATCACGCTGGCAGGCATGGCGATTGAGTTGGGGCTTACCACGGAAGAGTGGAAGAGAATTGTTTTCCCGCATCCCACGGTAGGGGAAATCTTTAAAGAAGCACTTTAAAACAGTAATTATATGAAAACAGTAAAGCTGATGACCTGCGACACCGCAGCCCAGGCACACATTGTTCAGGGAGCCTTGCAAAATGAGGGGATTGACTCTTTCCTGCGGAATGAAACATGGCTACACTGATGGTGGGCTTGCAGGCCAACGCTATCACCGGAGTGGGTATTCTGGTAGATGATACGAACTACGATGCAGCTATGTGTCTGCTGGAAGAGAACCAGATGATTCCCGAACAATTGAAGTATTGCCCCTTCTGCGGTTCTCCGGATATTAAGTTCATGCTGAAAAAGGATCATCGGTTCAGAGCATGTATGGCTGCTATTCTTTCTGTATTGGCAGGTGGTGCTCCGGGAACCAACCATTGGGAATATGTTTGTAAGAAGTGTGATGGAAGATTTGAAAAGCCGGTTGCGAAACCTCAATCGGTGGCAACGGAACACCCCGAACAGTAGACAGATTGTAAAATGAGAAAATATTGCTTACTGCCGGCTGTTGTCATTCTATCTTTATTTCCGAACATATTGTTTGCACAGGGAGTTTCTGCTAAAACAGAAATTCTCTCTTCGCGCTTGGATACACTAATAAAGTATAAACTGCCCGAAGGTTCCAATGTTGGGATTTCTGTTTACGACTTGACGGCCAATCGTCCTCTATATACTTATCAGGCAGAGAAGTTATCCCGTCCGGCTTCTACCATGAAATTGCTGACTACGATTACTGCACTTGCCCACCCCGAAGCCGACGATCCTTTTTGTACGGAAGTGTGGTATAAGGGGGTGATTGAACGGGATACGTTGCGGGGAGACATGTATGTGGTCGGAGGCTTCGACCCGGAGTTTGACGATGAGGCATTGGACTCTTTGGTGAGTGCCGTCTCCCGTTTTCCTTTTTCCGTCATCCAGGGCAAGGTATACGGGGATATTTCCATGAAAGACTCTCTGTATTGGGGAAGCGGTTGGTTGTGGGACGATACTCCATATTCTTTCCAACCTTATCTTTCTCCGTTGATGCTCAATAAGGGAGTGCTTACAGTTACTGCTTCTCCCACAGTGAAAGGAGATACTGCCCGGTTGGAGTGTACCCCCGTCTCTTCCTACTATACACTGACGAATACGACACAGGCCCGCACCCCTTCCGCCGGACGCTTCCGTGTATCACGCGACTGGCTGACAAATGGCAATCATGTGACGGTATCGGGTAATGTAGACGGCAAGCGCACCGGCACGGTCAACCTCTATTCTTCTCAGGATTTTTTCATGCGCACGTTTATGGACCGTTTACAGGCAAAGGGCATCCACTGTCTGTCGGACTATACCTTCAACGAACTTCAAAAAGACAGCACTTCCTTGCGAATGGCTGTATATAATACTCCTGTGCAGGCAGTAGTCAATCAGATAATGAAAGAAAGTGATAATTTGAATGCTGAAGCGATGTTATGCCGTTTGGGAGCGCAAGCCACGGGAGGCAGACATATCTCTGCCGAAGACGGACTTTCCGCCATTCGTTTATTGATAAAAAAGCTGGGGTATAATCCGGATCGTTATAACTTGGCAGACGGATGCGGTCTTTCCAACTATAACTACGTCTCTCCCGAGTTGTTGGTCGCTTTTTTGAAATTTGCTTATTCACGGACAGATGTTTTTCAGAAGCTGTATAAAGCACTACCCATTGGTGGTATTGGCGGAACTCTGAAATATCGGATGCAAAAAGGAACTCCTTCCTACAAGAATGTACATGCCAAAACCGGTTCTTTCACCGCGATTAATTGTCTTGCCGGCTATCTAAAGATGAATAATGGGCATCAGGTTGCTTTTGCCATTATGAACCAGAATGTTCTATCGGGTAGAGAGGCACGCGCATTTCAGGATGCGGTGTGCGATGAGATTATCAAGTAATATGCTAATGAGATAATATGCTAATATGCCAATGACCTTGCGGCGTGTCTACTTCAGTTACACCCTGCAAGGTCATTGTCCTATGTATTGCGTAGCCAATTAGCACATTGGCATATTAGCACATTATTTATACTGTCCCCAGTCTGCATTCTTCATATCCCCGCTTTTTGCCAGTTCGGCGTGCATACCCAGAGCAGCACGGAGGGCATGAGGAGTCTGTGATTTACCGTCAGTCAGTTTCAGATAATCCCAAAGGATATTCTTGTAGTCTGGATGAGCGCAGTTCTCGATGATAGCCTGTGCTCGTTCTTTCGGGCTCTTACCACGCAAGTCGGCAACACCCTGTTCGGTAATGATGATGTTGACATCGTGTTCGCTGTGGTCGACATGAGAAATCATCGGCACGATTGCACTGATTTTGCCTTCCTTCGCAACAGACGGACAAGTGAAGATAGAGATATAAGCATTGCGGGTAAAGTCTCCCGAACCGCCGATGCCGTTCATCATCTTCGTGCCGCTGATATGCGTAGAGTTCACGTTTCCGTAAAGGTCGGCCTCGATAGCCGTATTAATAGAAATGATACCTAAGCGGCGTACAATCTCGGGGCTATTGGATATTTCCGACGGGCGGAGAACCAGCTTGTCGCGGAAGAAGTCCATATCTTCATAAATACCGTTCAGGCAGTCATTGGCTACGGTCAGCGAACAAGTACTACCAAACTTCACACGTCCTTCGCGGATGAGGCCGATAACCGAATTCTGAATAACCTCCGTGTACATTTCAAAGGGAGGGATAGTCTTATCACGTCCCAGTGCACCCAGCACGGCGTTGGCAATATTACCCACACCCGATTGCAACGGCAGGAAAGTAGAAGGAATAATACCCCGTTTCATATCTGCGGCAAGGAAGTCGGCTACGTTCTGTCCGATTTTGTCGGTCAAGGGGTCGGCAGCGGCAAAAGAGCGTGCTTCATCCGGCCGGTTGGTTTCCACTACGCCTACAATCTTTTTCGGGTCTACCTGGATGTAAGGCAGTCCGATGCGGTCGCTCGGCTTGTAGATAGGAATTTCGCGACGGTAAGGCGGGTCGAGTGGCTCGTAAACGTCATGCAGCCCCATTGCGTTTTTGCTGTGGGCGGCATTCAGTTCCACGATAATCTGGTCGGCCAGGCGGCAAACGGTCGGAGCGATACCACCGGCTGCCGTCAGGTAGATTTTACCGTCGGGAGTTACTTCGCAGGCTTCGATAACGGCAACGTTCACTTTGCCCATAAAGCCGTAGCGCACTTCTTGTGCCATTTGCGACAAATGGATGTCATTGTAGGCAATTTCACCGTTGTTCACAGCTTTGCGGAAGTCGGCGTTGGTAGTGTAGGGAGCACGATAGCGGATAGCTTTCACACGTGAAAGGATACCGTCGCAGGAGTCACCGGTAGAAGCACCGGTAAAGATACCTACTTGGAAAGGATTTCCCTTTGCATGTTCCGCTTCCGCAATTTTTGCTAATTCAGCCGTAACGGCTTTGGCTGTTCCTGCGGGAGTAAATCCGCTTAAGCCGATGTTGTAGCCATGTTTAATCAGGCTCGCAGCTTCTGCTGCCGAAATGTAATTCAATGCCATAATTATATAGTTATTTTTCGTATAAAGATTTGCAGATAACTTGCTGTCGATAGTTCCCTGTCTTCAATGGTTATTTCCGTTTTCCAGATTTGTTCAGTACTTCCGTTGGAGGATGTCCGACCAGATAATAGCCCGGCGCGCTTCCTCTGCCGAATGGATTTCAAATTCGGAGCTGTCGTTGGATTCCTGCGTGACGGTCATTGATGGTGAGTTTGTATAGTCGGAAGAGTTACTGATACGGTCTGATAGTTTATCGACAGTCTTTGTCGGAGCAGAAGATTTCGTTTTGGCAGACTTGCTTTTACTTTTTTTCCCGGGGATTACGAGAGCTTCGGGTTGAGGCCCTTCAGGGATATATCCGCCATAAGTTTCTTCACCCCAGTTTTCCGGAAGTGGGTTCTTTGCGCTGGGTATGGGCGCAACGGGAGTTCTATTGGCCTTTTCTTTCGCCTTTTTCTTTGCTTGGCTCACAAAGCTTACGATGATAATGCCTACAACTGCCAGAAACTTTAAGACGTCTTCCATATCGTACTCATTTATTTTTCACCGCCAAAGGTAGCTATTTAATCTGATTATAACCAAAAGATTGACAATAAAAAAGGGCAGCTTCACAGCTCCCCTTATTTTTTTTAACCTAAACCTTAACTATGAAAAAACCTAATGTTTCTTTCATTTTACAAAAGTGGAAATTAATTCCAATAATGCCAAATTAACACTCGGAAAATGTTTAGTTGGTTAACATTAATTAGTATAATGCGCTCAATTTAAAGACTTAAGGCCGTATTTTTCTTCTATTTCACTGCTTAATTGCGGAGGAAGGCGTATCTTTGCGAGCTGATAAATGATAATTTAGTGTTTCACCACAGAGGACACAGAGTCTCACAGAGGGATTTATATTCAAACGCAGATTTTCGGAGATTTTCGCAAAGAAAACTCTAATTATATAAATAATCTGCGTGAATTTGCGTTAATCTGCGTTTCTTTAATTTTTTCTTTAAACTCTGCGAGACTCTGTGTCCTCTGTGGTGAAACAGAATACCCTGTAATTAAATAGAATAATAAATGATGGAAAAAGCAACGGGAGCAGACTTTAAATCTGCAACTGCTGATGACAACAAGAAGTTGTTCATCGAAACCTATGGCTGCCAGATGAATGTGGCAGACAGTGAAGTAATAGCCTCTGTGGTGCAGATGGCGGGATATTCGGTGGCCGAGACGCTGGAAGAAGCGGACGCGGTGTTCATGAATACCTGTTCCATTCGTGACAATGCCGAGCAGAAAATTTTGAACCGTCTGGAGTTCTTCCATTCGCTCAAGAAGAAAAAGCGCAACCTGATTGTCGGCGTGCTGGGCTGTATGGCAGAGCGTGTAAAAGATGATTTGATAACCAATCATCATGTCGATTTAGTGGTAGGCCCCGACGCCTATCTCACGTTGCCCGATTTGATTGCTGCCGTAGAGGCAGGCGAGAAAGCCATTAACGTGGAACTCTCCACTGCGGAAACCTATCGCGATGTGATCCCTTCGCGCATCTGTGGCAATCATATTTCAGGCTTTGTCTCCATTATGCGCGGATGCAACAATTTCTGTACCTACTGCATCGTCCCCTATACCCGCGGACGGGAGCGTAGCCGCGACGTAGAGAGCATCCTCAATGAAGTGGGCGATTTAGTAGCCAAAGGCTATAAGGAAGTAACCCTGCTGGGGCAGAACGTCAACTCCTACCGGTTTGAAAAAGCAGACGGAGAAGTTATCACCTTCCCTATGCTGCTCCGCACTGTCGCCTTGTCTGCTCCGGGTGTCCGCATCCGTTTCACTACTTCGCATCCCAAGGACATGAGTGACGAAACCCTGCAAGTCATTGCCGAAGTGCCTAACGTGTGCAAGCACATTCATCTTCCGGTGCAAAGCGGCAGCAGCCGTATCTTGAAACTGATGAACCGCAAATACACGCGCGAGTGGTATATGGAGCGTGTTGCCGCCATCCGTCGCATCATCCCCGATTGCGGTTTGTCTACCGATATTTTCTCCGGTTTCCATTCCGAGACGGAGGAAGACCATCAGCTTTCCCTCTCTTTGATGGAAGAGTGCGGATATGATGCTGCGTTTATGTTCAAGTATTCCGAGCGTCCGGGCACCTATGCTTCCAAGCATCTGCCGGATGATGTGCCCGAAGAGATAAAGATACGTCGTCTGAACGAAATCATCGCCTTGCAAAACCGTCTTTCTGCCGAGGCTAATGCTCGCTGCGTAGGCAAGACATATGAGGTGCTGGTAGAAGGCGTTTCCAAGCGTTCGCGCGACCAGTTGTTCGGGCGTACCGAGCAGAACCGCGTAGTCGTTTTCGACCGTGGCACACACCGCGTAGGTGATTTCGTGAAGGTGAAGATTACGGAAAGTAGCTCGGCGACGCTCAAAGGGGAAGAAGTTTTATAGTTATTGATTAGCAATCAAAAAGAATAAAGGAAATGGGAAGTTGCTTCTTATTTCCTTTATTCTTTTTTTAGAATGTACAAGTCATTCCGACATTCCATGTACGCGTGCGTGGGTCATAAAGTCCGCCGGTGTCTATAACTCCCTGCTCATAACTGATTTTGACGCCGACTCTCCGGTAGCGCATGTGAAGAGCTAATATCAAACCGGTGTCAATTCGTGAATAAGCGCTTACCTCCTGAACATTGAAAGGATTGTTGGTATAGTCCCGTGTATTTGTAAAAGGATATTCGGGAGCATCCCATGTTGTGAAATCATAAATCGTTTGTTTGCCATCGATACCATAATTGACAAACCACCCCACTTGCGGACAAATTGATATTCCTTCTCACCAATCAATGTCATAACCTATGAGTAAAGGTAATTGCAGATAATTAAGCCGATGCACTTTAGTCCACATCGTATCCCAATTATTGTTGGCATGTGCCGGATAGACAGTCTTTCCGTAAAGTTCTGTTCGCTTTTGTTCGAAAAACAGTCCGCTGGAAAATACGACCTGGCAAGGTAGCGTATAGTCAATGTTTCCGCCTACCCTAACGCCACATCCCCAACTGGAGATCGCTTCATACCTGGGAAGCTGTTTCCCTACTGCTATTCCGGCTTCTACGCCATAACTTAGCTTTTGTGCACTCGCGGTAATAGAGATTGTGAATAGTAATACAATAGATAAATATTTCATTCTCGTTTCGTTTGGTGCGGCAAAGATAGTAAAAAAGCAGAAGGCACGACCCTCGCGGACCATGCTCTCTCATTATATACTTATTGTTAACTTTAATTTTTCTTGTTATTCTGCCATTGCCGACCAGTTGGCGGTATGATAGTTCTGGTATGCCACGGGCATATTGTCGTCGTTCATTTCATATACGCTCTTTTGTATGTTTTTGTCGTATGCCTCGTGAGACTTGTTCCAGAGGCCGTATGACATTGTTATTTCGTTGCCATTGTATTGATAGATGATTTTGAAAGAAGGTATCCATCCCTCTTTGGCAGCATCCCACTTGGAGGCAATTTTGCCGGTCAGGCGGTTTTCGTTGTCATACGTAAATTCATAGCGTATGTGCTTGTAGAGATAGGTACCATCCTGCTTGAAAATCGTCTTGGCCACTACGAGGTCGTTCTTTGCTTCTTCATTGGTGATGAAGTTGTCTTGTGCCTTCATTTCTGAATTCATAACGCTTACGATAACCATTGCTACGAGTGCGATTGCTTTGAATAAATTGGAAGTTTTCATAATCTTTATTTTTTTATTGTTGCTATTTCTGTTTTATCTATAAGACGTTGGTTTCGATGTAGAAGTTGCACTTCATTCAGCTTTTTCCCGAACGCCTTCGCACTATATAAGTCAAAGCCCGTGCCAAAACTTTAAAACGTTGATTATCAATAATAAAACGTTTTGTATGCTTGTCCATTATCGGACACTTGTCCGCTTAATATCGGACAGAGAAGCTAAAAATAGCCAATTCCGTAGGCAATGGTAGGTTTCCGGTATTCTTTTATTATATTCCTTGTTTACTGATTTTAATTCGTTAGACGGATGTTGACGTTTCGTTAGACAGTTGTTATCCTTTCGTTAGACAACTGTCTAACGAAAGGATAACAACTGTCTAACGAATTAATATCTGCCCTTATTCCCCTTGTTTTTCTCCTTTCCGTTTATTATTTACGGAATTGCCTGTTTTAATCTTGCATAATTCAAATAAAAGTTGTATCTTT
>JAJQAY010000024.1 GCA_021203515.1 Bacteroides sp.
ACAAATATTGTCTTTACGGTACACACAAGATTAAAACAGACAATTCCGATTTTTTTAGGTATTAGGTATTAAATATTAGGTATTAAGGCTGCGCTATGACACCGCATGGTTAATACTTAATACCTAATACCTAATTACCTTTAGCATCTGTCATTCAGAGCGTAGCGAAGAATCTACTCCCTTTATGAATACGCAGAGAAGAGATTCTTCGCTACGCTCTGAATGACAGATAGTGAATGTTATAAACTAATTATAATTACTTACTTAATGAAGAATAAATTATTATTAGTCGCTGCGCTGCTATTTGCAGGAGTGGCGGCCTATGCACAGACGGATGCTGAACATGCGACTCGTGTTCAGCATGCGCCCCGTGCACAACGTGCGCCCCGTACAGACCACGGTCCGGTGGGCGTTAATCTGTCCCTTTGGAAGAATATTGCTACGCAACGCACGGACACCGTAGGGAGTACGTGTTTTAACCTCGGTATATTTTCCGCCATGAACCGCTTGAACGGTTTCGGAATGAATGCGTTGGGCGCTGTCGTGGGCCGGGATATGAATGGGGTGCAAATGGCAGGTATTTCCAACATCGTAGGCGGAAGTATGCGGGGAATACAGTTTGCAGGTATCACCAATATCAACGGCGACAACCTGAGCGGTGTGTCTTTCTCCGGTTTAGTAGGCATCACGGGCAACCGGGCGCAAGGTGTCGTACTCTCCGGACTGGCCAACATCACAGGAGACAATAGTGCAGGCCTCATCGTTGGCGGTTTGCTGAATATCACGGGCGAACAATCGGCAGGTGTGCAGTTAGCCGGACTTGCTAACGTATCGTGTGGCGATTTCAAAGGCGTCACAGCTTCCGCCCTGCTGAATGTAGTGGGCGAAGATTTGAAAGGAATACAACTTTCCGGTCTTGGGAATGTGACAGGCGGAGACATGAAAGGATTGCAAATCTCCGGCTTGGGCAATGTGGCGGGTGGTGTGGCTACGGGTGCGCAGCTTGCTCCGATAAACATTGCTCTTCGTGCCAAAGGTTTGCAAATCGGTCTGGTGAATTATTATAAAGAGAGTTTGGACGGGTTTCAGTTGGGGCTGGTCAATGCCGATCCTGACACCAAAGTACAGCTCATGCTGTTTGGTGGGAACACGACCAAACTCAATATAGGCACCCGCTTCAAGAATAAATTATTCTACACCATCCTGGGTGGTGGCACGCACTATTTGGACTTCGACGACAAGTTCTCTGCCGCCGCTTTCTATCGTGCCGGTCTGGAACTGCCCCTCTACAAGCAGCTTTTTGTCAGCGGTGATTTAGGCTATCAGCACATCGAAACGTTCAAGAATAAAGACCACGGCTACCCTGCCCGCCTCTACTCTCTCCAGACTCGCATCAATCTGGAATACCGTCTGACCGGCAGTCTCGGTGTGTTCCTTACCGGCGGATACGGCTGGGACCGCTACTACGACAAAAGCTCCAATTATGATAAAGGGGTAACTGTAGAAGGAGGCGTTGTTTTATTTAAGTATTAGGTATTAGGTATTAGGTATTAGGTATTAGGTATTAGGTATTAGGTATTAAGCTGCGCTGTGATGCCGCATGGTCAATACTTAATACCTAATACTTAATACCTAATACCTATTTTTTAGTATCCCGGATTTTGGTCTGCCTGCGAAATATCCGCATTCGTCAAAATCTCTTGTGTAGGAATAGGATACAACGTCTTGTTAGGATCGAAGACGAAAGTTCGAGGCGTACAAGGCCTACCTGCCGCATCATATCTTACTCCACCGTTTATCGGATATTCACAATCCAGGAATTCCTTTGCCATGCCCGAACGGCACAAATCATACCAGAAAGAATACTCAGCAAAGAACTCATGACGGCGTTCTATAGTCAAAGCCACTTTCCATACATCCGACGTGTATCCTTTGTCCGCCTTATACTGGGCGTAGAAAGTCTTGGCATCCGGCACCGGCACGACAGACTGGTTAAAACTATACGGGAAATTCTCAATCGGAGTCTGTCCTACTTCCATATTTCCCCAGGCACGGTCGCGGATGGTTTTAATCTGCTTCCATCCTTCCTGAGAGTCGGCACCTTCTGTCTCGAAACAACATTCTGCATAGTACAGCAATACCCCTGCATATCTCAAGTGAAAAGCAGAAATCGGGGTATATACCTTAACCCCTGCCTTTTCTTTCCATAACTTAATGGAGTAATTGTTCGGCACATTTTCCGTACCTACAAAGTCACCGTCACGTCCGGGAGTAATGCCTATCGTCTCATTGGTGTAGGGCTGGGTTTCGCCTTTGGCAACGACGGAGTATTGTCTCCGCTTATCACCGGCTTCAAAAGAACGGCAGAATTCATAAGAGACGTACGAGGCTCCCCAACCGCCATATTCGGCGGCAGCCGTCAGGTAAGTTCCCCACCAAATATCGTCTGTAGTACCATTGGCACTCCAATCCAGATTGCTCCAGTTGAAGAAAGAAACTTCCCATACACTTTCTTTACCCCAATAGTTATTGTACTGATGAATTTCTCCGTAACAAGGATTCAACTCATAAGGACCGTGATCAATAATATCCTTCAACAAAATCTTTGCCGAGCCGTAATCCTTTTTATACATATACATAAGAGCGGCATACGACATTGCCATACCTTTGGTAATGCGGCCATAATCACCATTTTCGGGAAGCCAATCCAGATGCTTGGCAGCAAAATCCAAATCGTCCAATACAAAGTCGTAGGTTTCTCTACGGTTTCGGCACGCGGCTTTGCAGGGGTGCTGATGTATGTTCTCCTGCTTTCAGCATAGGTACACGTCCGAAGTTCTGTGCCAGGCAATAATACCAATAACCTCTGATACCACGCGCCTGGGCTTCTATCTTATCTTTCCCCGTCTGTCCTTCGGCAAACAAAGAAACATCTGTATCCTTGAGCTGTTCAAGGAATGTATTGGCGCGGCTGATGGCACGGTAAGCATACTGCCAGGCCACCCTGAACATATCTTTATCTGCCATCCAGGCATGGCGTGTAAATTCATTGTCCAATCCATCGGCCTGACAGTCCAGTGTAGGATAGTTTGAGAAAGCCAGGTGAGGCTTGATATTCCAGTTCTGTTCGATGTCGATGCGACTGGAAGACAACGGCAGGAATGTGTCATACAATCCGTTCAATCCCTGATTGACGTATGACTCGGAACTGAACACTATTTCTGGCGGTAATATGTCATAACGGTCTACATCTAAAAAACCTTCGCCACAAGAATTCATTGCTAACAAAGAGGATACTCCCAGCATCCATATATATATATATATATATATATATATATATATATATATATTCATATCTGTTCCTTTTTTAATCGGTAAATAAACTAGAATTGTACGCTAAGCCCAAAAGCATAAGTCCGCGGGAAAGGATAATGTCCACCGTCGAAACCGGTCTTCAATACACTGTTATCGCCCACTTCCGGGTCGCCACACTTATATCCGGTAATTGTAGCCAGATTTTCCAGACTTACGTACACACGCAAATCCTGTATCTTGAGGCACTTGGTCCATTCCTTCGGGAAGGTATAGCCCACCTGAATGTTGGATATACGAAGGAAATTACCGTTCTTGATAAATGCGTCAGACACACGTGTGTTGTGATTGGCATCCTTACGAGTCAGCAACGGATACTGGGTGCTGTGATTGTTCTCGGTCCAGGCATTCATCATATAGTCAGCCAAAGCATTCTGATAGCCGTCTGTCGGGTTCTTTACCGTAGTAAGGCTGGCATACGAGTAAGACAGGATATCCTGACCCAGCACTCCGTACATATACATCGTGAAATCCCATCCCTTGTAAGCAGCGGTCAGGTTCAAGCCGTAGTTTAATGTAGGATAGCCATCGCCCAATATCGTCTTGTCCTCATCGCTGATATAGCCATCACCGTTCAAGTCCTGGTATTTGTAGTCTCCGGGACGGGTTTCGGGAGCTTGATAGGCCTTGATTTCTCCATTTGTCTTGTCAACGGCCAGACGGTTCAATTCATCTATCTCTGCCTGGTTCTGGAAAATACCGGCTACCTTATGTCCATAGAAGAAACCCACCGGATGACCGTTACTCGTGGCAGAGTAATTGTCCCAATAGTAACCGTCGGCCACATCGCCCGAAAAATATCATCGCCCACGTCAATCGTCTTATTCTTCAGCGTAGAACCGTTCAGCGTAGCGCCAAAATTCCATTCACCTACATTCTTGGTATAGCTTACGGCAAACTCGAAACCTGAGTTACGAATATGTCCGGCATTGGTGTAAATGCTTGTATAACCGGTGGAAGGACGCAGATTTCTATAGAGCAACAGGTCTTTGGCATCACGTACGAAGTAATCCAACGTGACATTCAAACTATTATCGAAGAAGCCCAAATCCAGACCGACATTCGTCTGCTCATTTGTTTCCCACTTCAGGTTGGTGTCGATTTCTGCAGTTTTTGCCAAACCGGCAGCCGGCACATAGCTACCGCCATTCAGCCAACAGTACATGATGCGGTCGGGAGACACCTGGTTTACGGAAAGGTTTGTGGCATTTCCCGAGTTACCGGTTTGCCCCATCCCACTCTCACCTTCAGGTTACTGAAGATATTCAGCTTTTTGATAAATTCTTCTTCCGATGCACGCCAAGCCAAAGAGGCAGAAGGGAAAGTACCGAAACGGTTACCCGAGCCGAATTTGGAAGAACCGTCGCGACGAACGGTTGCCGTGAACAAATACTTATCCATCAACGAATAGTTGGCACGACCGTACCATGACACATAGCACACCGGAGTATAGAAACCTCCACGTCCTGTAATGGTACTCATATCCTTCGTCAAGGTAATCTGGCGGATAGTTTCGGCCACCAGGCTCTGCGAAGAAGCACCGACTTCCGACCCTTTATAGTCACTTACCGAATAACCGCCCATCAAGTTCAGACGCTGGTTCTTTAACTTGAGGTCATAAGTAAGATAAGACTCCAGTCCCAAGGAATTTCCTTCGGTAGAACTGATGTTGAAAGCATCGGGACGGCTTTGATCCATATAAGTACGCGGGTTGTTAGGTGTATATCTATCATAGGCACTTCCATAATAGTTATAACTGCCAATTGTTTTAAAAGTAAGTCCTTTCAGAAGGTCAATTTCCAATGTAGCACTTGTCAACGCACGGTTATACTTATTCAGATAGTCGGCTGTCATGGCAGCTGCATAAGGGTTATCCTGCTCTTTGCTAAGGTCACCGTTTCCTTCCAGCCGGAAGTGTCCCCAAGTTCCGTCGGGATATTGCACGGGGGCGTTCATCAGATTTCCACTGGCATCCACATCATCCATCGTCGGGATAGTACGGGCGTAGCTAAACAAATTGCCGCCTCCCGTCTTCTCGGCATGCAGATAAGTCACGCTCATGCCCACACGGATGAAGTCCTGAACCTTATGCGTAACGTTGACGCGAGCCGTCAGGCGTTTGTAGTAGGAGTTTACAATGACACCGTCGTTGTTCAAATAGCCGACCGACAGACGTGATTGTGTCTTGTCCGAGCCTCCGGATGCAGATAGATTATAATTCTGCTGCAAAGCGGTGCGCGCCATTTGATCCTGCCAGTCTATACTATTCAGTCTATTGGTAAAGTCGGGGTTTTCCCATGCCTTATTGGTAAATACCGCATTGTCATTGACTTTAGAAGCACGAATACCCGTCACGAATTGGGTGGCATTGGCAACGTCCAGTTTATCACTCAAGGTCTGCAATCCGAAATTTGCCGTAAACTTCAAGCTAGTATGCCCCTTGACACCCGGTTTAGTGGTAATCAGGATAACACCGTTGGCACCCTGCGACCCGTAAATGGCGGTAGCCGAAGCATCTTTCAAGATTTCAATGGACTCTACATCGGCCGGATTCAGGAAATCGACACTGGTGCCCACCTGAACCCCGTCCACGACATAGAGCGGGTCGGCAGAACCGTTAACCGTGGCTACACCACGAATACGTATCGAGACTCCTCCTTCCGGGTCGCCCGAAGTACGCATGACCGAAACACCCGCCGCAGCTCCCTGCAAGCCTTGTCCCAGGCTCACGGGATTTCTCTTCATCATTTCATCGGACTTGACGGAAGTTACGGAACCGGTCACATCGGTCTTCTTCACCGTACCGTATCTCACAACTACCACCTCGTCCAATGTTTCAGCGTCTTCCTTCAAAACAATCTTATAATTCTTCATTCCCGAAACAATCTTTATCTCCTGGGATACATAGCCGATATAAGAAATCTGCAAAATGCCGGTTTCGGGAACATCCAAAGAGAAATTTCCGTTAATATCGCTTATCATACCGTTTGTGGTTCCCTTTACCAAAATATTAGCCCCTATAATAGGCTCCCCGTTAGCATCGGTAACAAGGCCTGTAATCTTCACAGTAGATTGCATTATTCTGAAACAGACAGTACTCCAGAGTTTGCATTCAAGCTGGCATAACTCCCATGACCTATGCCCAAAGACATAAGCATCGCAAGACTTGCGATTTTAAAGTTAACTTTGTTTTTCATAAGACATTATATTAAATGTGTTGTGTGTGTTAGCGCTTCTCTACGGAAGCAGTTAAATCAGTTTAGTAAAGTTATAAAACTGATGGCAGGCAGGTAAACTTTCGCCTGTCCGTTTTCCACTTTCACGGTGCTCTTCTTCATGCTATCCTTGGTATTGGTTATATAAACCGTAAGTCCCTTAACCTCTGCCGGGATGCCGGAAATGACAGCATTGCAATCTGCTCCGTTATTCACCATGTGAACGGCATATTGCCCACGCACGATGTTGCTGAAAGCGGCACAGTTCATATGCTTCTTGCTGCTCTGCACCGGAATGGCCAGGGCATCGGCAGGAGTGGAAGCAAGCTGTTTCATATTCCAGAAGCGTTGTGTGGGGTGCAACGGGCCTTTAGAGCCATAGATACCGTCACCCCACAGCAGTGAGTAGTCCGAAGTAAGCTGCCATTGCAGGATGGACATCGGCTGAGAAATGGCACAGATGCGTGTGTACAAATTGATTTCGTAAAGGGCGAAAGTAGATTCATTAAAGATTTCGGCATAACTATGGGCGGCGGCATCCGTACTGCCTTCACCTACCAGGAGGGGTACGTTCAGTTGCTTGGCGGCATCTCCCCATTTCTTCAGCGTCTCGTCATCGCAACCTCTCCATGAGTGGAAAGAAACGGCACCGATATATTTATGAGTAGTGGGGTCGTTGAGCGCCGGCAGAATGAAGTCGTAAGTCGTTGCATCCGAGTTATCGCCCAACAACATGCGGGTCGGCAAGTTCAGTTTTGTCATATAGGTACCGAACTCCCGGATGAAATCGGCATGTTCCTGCCCGGTATGGAGCACATCAATACCCAAGTCCGATTCATTGAACGAGAACAGAGTAAACTCAATGCCGTAATGCTTCTTGGCATACATCATATAGTCGGCAATGGACTTATAAATCTTTTCTTTCTTTTGCGGATCCAAACGATAAGCAATGACACCACCTTGACGAACATAACTCTTCAGATCTCCGTCGATGGCCCATGCAGGGGGGGGACCATCCGCTTAATATAATCGGCATACCCATTACCTTCAGGCGTTTCGCCATCAACAGGCTCTGTTCCACATTTCGGTGGATTGTTCCGGTGGCAGGGTCTTGGTTCTCTTCCGGCTGCCACAATCTCCACGGAAATTCAACACGACCATAGGCAACGCGCAAGTTCTTGAGGCAATAATCTATGATTTTAGGTTCGGCCACCGGATTTTGCAAGCAGAAGTTTCCTCCGAAACCGGCAAAGAGGCTACCCGGGTTTTGCACATCCAATGCAATGTTTGCATCACTATGGTCGATGGTGCCCGAAGCACGCAGTTCCATAGCCAGCGAAGCGCTTTCCCCCTTCTTCAAGGTCGGCATCAACTGAACGTA
The DNA here is from genome assembly GCA_021203515.1 of Bacteroides sp. GTDB lineage: Bacteria > Bacteroidota > Bacteroidia > Bacteroidales > Bacteroidaceae > Bacteroides. Next base: position 7,969 of record JAJQAY010000024.1, read on the forward strand.
AACGGCTGTACTCTTACCGTCTTTCTCCACCGTGGCCTTCACGGACTTGTTGAAGTTGAAATCCAGCTTCCGGTTGGCAGAAGTAATGGTAAGTTTCTTGCCGCCCGCCTTTATCTTGGCATCGGCATAGTTCTCAGGATCTAAAGTAATACAGAAATAAGCCGCCTGGTTCAGCGTGGTATCCGATACGGCATCGATAGAAATTTCTACCAGTCCCCTCTCCTTATCGGTCACTTTCTGCAAAAGTTTCAGGCCACGCACGACAGTCGTTACTTCCTGCGTATCTCCCGCCCGGTGATAACGGGGACGTTACACTTCTTTTCCGGTAGCTTCCATATCTCCCTTCAAATTGCCTACGCACAGAGAAGACTCGAAGTCTATCAGTTCGCCGTCCACGCGGACACCCGTCATATTACTCCATGCCATCACTTCTGTCTGGGCAGCGAGCGGCAGGGATAAAGCGCTGCACAGAAGTGCGGCAGCACACATTTGGAAAATTCGTAAGTTTTTCATAATATATAAATTAAAGATGTGTTATGTGTTCATTTCTTCAATCTGGTATCAATCTCAAAGCCCATCCTGCTGTTGTGATACGGACAGTTCCACATACTTGCTTTGGGTTCCTTGTAGCGGGGAGTTCCGTTCTCCTCTACCGTTCTGAACCATTCGCCGTACTCCTTGTCAATCACCTTTGCCTTGATGAACTCCCACATGCGCGATGCACTATCCAGATAGGATTGCTTTCCGGTCAGTTGCCATGCATTGACACATCCTACGATGGTTTCTGCCTGGCACCACCAGGAGAAGTCCCGGCGATATTTATCCTTGTGTCTTTCGTATATCATACCTCCCAGCGGAGCCAGTCCCTCTTTCAAGGCCGAGTTTGTCAAGTCCAGTGAAATCTTCTTGCACTTCTCAAAGACCGCAGGGTCTCCCAAAGCCTCGGCTGCTTCCGTCAGCAACCAGGCCGTCTCGATGTCGTGGCCGTAAGAGTCTATATCGTCCAGGTTTTTCCAGTCGGAGTCGCAATAAAGTATCAGATGATGGGTTTGGGCGTCATAGAGTTTCGTAGTCAGCAGGTCGATAATCTTGGCAAGGCGTTCGCGAAGTCCGGCATCCCTCCATACTTTATATAACAGAGTGTATGCCTCCAGCACGTGGATATGTGTATTCATGGTTTTCGTAGCAACACCGTCACCGTCATAGCCCAACTTTTCGGGAGTACCCCATGCGCGGGTAAACGATTCGATGTAACCGTCCTTCACGGGGTCTTTTATCTTGCTTTCCATCGTATAATAGATGTCGATGGCTTTCTGCAGGCTCTCCAGGTTTCCGGTTGCCCTGAAATGTTCCGCCAGTCCATAAATAGCATAGGAACAGCCATACGTCTGCTTATCCGTATTCAACGGAGTACCGTCCGCCTTTATCAACCAATAGGCGCCCCCATATTGCGGGTCGATGAAGTGGTCTATAAAGTAACGTTGCGCCCGGTCGGCCATTTTACGGTAATTCCCGTCTCCATACATACGATAGGCAGTGGAGAAAGTCCAGAGGATACGCGCGTTCAATACGCCGCCTTTAGGAGCGCCGGCTATCGGAGTGCCGTTACGTTCCAGAGAGCCGTAAAATCCTCCGGAGGGGTCTACACTATACCTCTCCCAAAAAGAAAGGATGTTGTTTTTCAAATCTGCCGTAATCTCGTCATGCAATGCTTTCGTTGCAACGGACTGAGCTTTTGCAACAGGAAAGATTAATAGCTGAATTGCTATAAGTAGAAAAGCAAAAAGGTTCTTTTTCATCGTAGTCAATTTAAAAGGTTAACTGATGCGTCATTCGCAAAATTAAGCGTTTCTTGTTTTCCATCTCCCTTTGAGGGGTATTTTGAACGGGCATGGTTGTACCCAAATAAGGGGGTGTTTGAATACTCCGCCCAAAAAGGAGTCAAACGAGACCGTTATAGGAGGGATAGAAAGCCCTTTCGGATTTTCAGGTCTTATAAATTTTAAGTAGGTTTGTGGAGGTTTAAACAAACGATACCATGAACACTCCTTCTACATCTTTTATATGCAATATGGTGCTTCTGCTAAGTACTCTATTTTCATATAATGCGCGTGCCAACTCCACCGAGCAGAGCACCATCATGTTCAGGCAACTATCCACGACAGACGGGCTTTCGAATAACAGCATCAACTGTCTGTGCCGCGACAGCAGAGGTTTTCTATGGGTGGGAACCGCTTCGGGGCTCAACCGATACGACTCCTATACTTTCCAGCAATACTATCAGGACACCGATAACCTGCCGGACAACGGCATCACGGACATATTCGAGGACTGGCAAGGAAATATATGGGTATCATCGAACCAGGGATACGCCATATACGACTATCAGACGGGGAAGTTCAGCCAAAACAGCAAAGCCGCGCTCCAACAGTTCAACATAGCTTGCGACACCATTATCAAGATAGGAACGGACAATAAGAAGAAATATCTATGGACTTACGACAAAAGCAAGATACACCTCTACGACCACCAACAGAATATAACAAAGATATACCCGCTGGCAGAACCTTCCATCACCAAACTGTTCGTCACCGACACGTACATATTCTCCATCTACAACAGCGGAAAATTATACTTCACGGACATCAATTCATCACAGACACAAGAAATCCCCATCCCGTCACAGTATAAGAGATTTCTGGAAAAGCATATCCCCAGTGTGTACATCGACCACAATGACGACATCTGGATATACACCTTCCAGAACAGTCTGCTTCTTTATAAAAAGAATATGCAGACGGCATGGGAAGAGATTAAGCTGCCCATCCATACGGAGCAATTCAACCGGATACGCCACATAGCCGAAGACACCAAAGGAAACATCTGGCTCATCACCAGCCACCTCGGAGGGTTTATCTACCAGCCCCAATCGGGCACGTTGACCAATCTGTCCCACGACCCTATGAGGTCCCACACCATTGCGAGCAATAACCTCAATGCCATTCACATAGACCGGGAAGGGATTGTCTGGATCGGCAACTTCAAGCAAGGTATCTCCTACTATGTTCCGCAGTCCCAGGTTTTTCTGAACCAGAATTTATGGCAATATAAAGACATGCTCTCGTTCTGCGAAGACTCCCTTTCCATCTGGTACGGCACGGACGGCGGAGGACTCATGCGCCAGACGGCAGGCGAACAGATGCCGGAACGTATTCCGACACCCGCCAACGTGATTGTCACCATCAAGAAAGACAGCAAGCACAGACTATGGCTGGGCAGCTTCCAGAACGGATTAATCTGTTACGACCACGGAAAGATAACGCAATATACCACCGAAAACAGCGAACTGCTGGAGAATGACATTTACGGCATACAAGAAGACAAGTACGGCTATATCTGGATAAGCACTCTCGGCGGCTGCATCCAGAAGTTGGATGTGAAAAGCCGGAAGTTCCGGACGGTATTCAACCGGCAAGGCACTATGAACATCCGGGAACTGCTATACACCGGCAATGACTTTCTTTATGCCGCCACCTCGCTCGGCCTGATAACTGTCGACATCGACAGCGGGAAATGCCGGTTTATCTACAGCAACGCCGCCCAAAAGCAAGTTCTGAAGAAGCTCAATCTGTACACCGTCTATAAAGACAGCCGCAACATTCTCTGGATGGGAGGTACACAAGGATTGACCTACTGGAACCTCAACACCGACAGCATCTGCTACATGGACCGCAGCAACTGCCTGCTCGCCAACCTGGTGACCGCCATCGGCGAAGACAACAACAAGCAGATATGGGTGGGAACCTGCAACGGCATCACCCGCATCAACCTGGCGCAGAATCCGTTCTCAATGACCGGCTACAACGTAAGCGACGGCATCACCGCCAACGACGTGAACGAACGTGCCCTCTACAAACTGAAGAACGGAAATATCCTCGTGGGTACGTCCAACGGATACACCACCATCATTCCGCAGGAGATAGTGCACAACACGTATAATGCCGAAGTGTACCTGACCGGAGTAGAGCCTCCCTACTACCCTCTGTCTCAAATACTGAACGGCAAGTCTCCGGAGTGCGCCACAGAAGTCATACTGGAGCAAGAGATACCTTTCTTCCAGCTCCGGTTCTCCACCCTCAACTTCATCGAGCCGGGCAAGGTGCGTTACGCCTACCGCATCAAGGGGCAGCAATCAGAGTGGAACTATGCCACGGGCAACCAGATAGATTTTTCCATCCTCCCGCCCGGCAAGTACGACCTGCAGGTGAAGGCATGCAATTCGGAATACATGTGGTCGCCCAACATCAAGACGATTACCATCCGGATATTGCCGCCCTGGTACAGAACCTGGTGGGCTTATCTGCTCTATCTCGCCACCGTTGTGGTGATTGCGTGGAGGGCCATCGCCTACCTTCGTACCAAGCGCAAAAGATCTGCCGCCCTGCAAGCCATCAAGCAGGAAAACGAGCGTCAACAGAAGATAACGGACATGAAGATGCAATTCTTTGCCAATGTGAGCCATGAGCTACGGACGCCTCTGTCACTGATTATCAATCCACTCGAAGAGTTCCTCAGCAAATATCCGCAGTATAAGAACACCTTATTATATACGGCACAAAACAACGCCCGGTATCTGCTCGAACTTATCAACCAACTACTCGACTTCCGCAAACTGGATGCCAACGGAGAAACCATGCACTACATACACGGTGACATCGTAAGTCTTGTCAAAGACCAGTTCCAGGCATTCGAGAGCATGGCCCGGACGCGCGAAATCGATTACCGCATCATCAGCCAGCAGCCCAGCATACAGATGGACTTCGACTACGACAAGGTGCGGAAGATTGTGATGAACATACTGTCCAACGCCTTCAAGTTCACCGAGAACAAAGGAAGCATAGAAATCAAAATCAATATTATAGAGGATAACCTCGTCATGCAGTTCTGCGACACGGGATGCGGCATCGACGCAGCACAGCAGAAGAAGATATTCCAATGCTTCTATCAGGCCGAACAGCAGGAGAACTCGGAGGGAGGCAGCGGTATCGGGTTGTATCTCGTGGCGGAATACGTAAAGATGCACAAAGGAAACATCCAGGTTTCCACCAACGTGCCCCACGGAAGCATATTCACCATCAGCCTGCCGATGCATGCCACCGTGCAACCCCAGATGCAGGAACAGCCTGCCGAGGAGAGCAAAATGCCGCCCAAGCAGGGCAACGGCAATGAGCAGAACTACACCATCTTGCTGGTGGACGACAACTACGACTTCCTCGATTTCCTCAGCGCCTGCCTCTCCACCAGCTACAATGTGCTGAAGGCGATGAACGGGTTGGAGGCGTTGGAAGTGCTGAAAGCGGAGAACGTAGATATTGTCATCAGCGACGTCATGATGCCCAAGATGGACGGACTGGAACTGTGCACCGCCATCAAGAGCGATCTCCGCATTTCGCACATCCCCATCATCCTGCTCACTGCCAAAGCCAGTGAGGAATATCAGTTGGAGGGGCTGAACATGGGTGCGGACGACTACATCACCAAGCCCTTCAACATGGAAGTGCTGAAACTGCGCATCAGCAAGTTCATAGAGAGCAGCCTCAAGAAGCACGAGCTCTTCGACCGGCAGATAAAGATAGAACCCAGCCACATCACCATCACTTCCCTCGACCGGCAGTTTGTAGAGAAGGCCATTCAGATTGTGGAAGACAACATCAACAATGCCGAGTTCTCCGTAGAGGAATTGGCGGCACAGTTGAATATATCGCGCGGCTATCTCTACAAGAAGATGGTAAAGATTACCGGAAAGACCTCGCTTGAGTTCATACGGATTATCCGCATGAAAAGGGCGCAGCAGTTGCTGGCGGAAAGCCAGTTGCAGATAGCGGAAATAGCTTACAAGCTGGGATACAACTCGCCCAAAATCTTCACGAAGCACTTCAAGGAGGAGTTCAAGATGAGTCCGTCCGAGTTCATCCGTAGCCAAAAAAGGTAAAAATGAGGCGGAATACTTGTATTAGATACATTTGGCGACTCTAATGAATGCAAACCGTTCCCCTGGATTTCCTTTTAAGTTCCTACATTAGTCACAAATTTAGTAACACATATTCGTACTATGAGAAAGAAACATTTTGTATTTGTATCAGCTTTAGCCTTGCTATCTTGGGGCGGCGCACTGCAGGCCCAGGATTTCAAGCTGACCTCTTCCGGCTACTTCAAGAGCCAGGGAGTAGACGTAATGGCTTTCGACGACATTTACCCCGAAGGACACCAGGGGGGAGTTTGCATCATCATGAACGGACACCGCATGGCAACCAACGGAGACATCCGCATGGAAGCAACTCCGGGACAGTGGCAGCCCGTGCCGAAACAGCTGGACCGGAAACTCGATGCCAACAGCATCACCACCACGCTGTGTTATCCCGACTCTTCGCGCCACCTCACCGGCTTCAACCCGATGATTTATCCCGACTACAACCTTACTTATACCGTAAAGGTAGAGAGCAGAGGCAAGAACATAGAAGTGACCGTAGACCTGGACCGTTCCGTTCCGCAGGAACTGCTGGGCAAGGTGGGGTTCAACCTCGAATTCTTCCCGGGTTCTCTCTTCGGCAAGCCCTGGATTATGGATAATCAAAGCGGCATCTATCCGCAACAGCCCAATTCTCCCGTGATGACTACCCGCCCCAACCATCTGCATGCCGGCAATTATCATCAGGCAGGACAGCCTCTGGCGGATTTCGACCACTTCATAGGAGAAGGTTACAACCCGATTGTGGCAGACGACATCATCAGCGAGCCTTATGCCGTAGGCAGTAAGTTCACTTCCCGTCCCGACGACCCGTATAATAAGGTGACTATCGAGTCATTGAACGGTGACCTGAAACTGTTTGACGGCCGCATGAACCACAACAACGGCTGGTTTGTGCTGCGCAGCGACATCAAGCCGGGTGTCACCCGGGGCGCTGTGAAGTGGATTATCTCTCCGAACGTGGTATCCGACTGGATGTATAAGCCGGTAATCCAGACTTCACAGATAGGTTATCACCCTGCACAAGACAAGGAAGCGGTGATTGAAATGGATGTTCGCGACACACGCCAGCAGACGGTACAAGTCGTCCGCATCGATGTCGACAAGGAGAACATCGTTAAGACCGTCACGCCTACAGATTGGGGCAAGTTCTTGAGATACAATTACCTGAAGGTTGACTTCACGGACGTGAAGGAACCGGGACTTTACCAGATAAAGTATGGTGAGTCCGTTTCGCCCATCTTCCGCATCGACAACGGGATATACGACCGGGGCGTATGGCAACCCGTCATCGAATACTTCCTGCCCGTGCAGATGTGCCACATGCGGGTAAACGAGAAATACCGCGTATGGCATGATTGCTGCCATATGGACGACGCCCAGATGGCGCCGGGTGACAATCTCTTCGACGGCTACAACCAGAACGCCAAAGACATACCTTCCAAGTTCAAACCGGGAGACAACGTTCCGGGAGTGAACATAGGCGGATGGCACGATGCCGGTGACTTTGACCTGCGTGTAGAGTCGCAAGCCGGAGAAACCTATATCCTGACACTGGCTTACGAGGCTTTCCGTCCGGACATCGACGTGACTTCAATCGACCAAATCAACCGTGTGACGGAAATCCATCAGCCCGACGGCAAGAACGACCTGCTGCAACAAGTGGAGAATGGCGCGCTGACCGTAGTGAACGGCTATCTGGCACTGGGACGCTTGTATCGGGGTATCATCTGCAACGACCTGCGCCAATACGTCCTCCTGGGCGATGCTGCCGCCATGACCGACGGCAAGCCGGGCAACAAGGACGACCGATGGATTTTTACGGAAGACAATCCGGGACGCGAACTCTCGACAGCCGCACGCCTGGCAGCCGCCTCGCGTGTGCTGAAGAACTTCAACGATACGCTGAGCACACACTGCATCAACATCGCCCGGCAGATTTATGAGACTACTGCCGACAACAAAGCATTGTATCCCAAAATCCAGGCTGCCGTAGAGTTGTATCTGACCACGGGCGAGCAGGCTTATCTCGACTTCTTGTACAAAAACCAGGATGCCATCACGAAGCAGATAGGACGCACGGGCTGGTACACGGCGCGTGTAGAACGGCAAATGGCACAGATGAAGGACAAGAAAGCCAAGGCTTTCTGTACCGCTTTCCACAAAGCGCTCTTGGGATATAAGGAAGAGTTGAACAAGCTGGTGCACGAGACTCCTTACGGCATTCCTTACCGTCCGCATATCTGGGGAGCAGGCTGGGATATTCAGAGCTTCGGCTTCCAGCACTACTACCTTGCCACGGCTTATCCGGAAATATTCCCGAAGGCACCGGTATTCAATGCGCTGAACTTTATCTTGGGCTGTCATCCGGGCATCAATCAGGCTTCATTCGCTTCGGGCGTGGGTGCAACGTCGGCCACGGTGGGCTACGGCTTGAACCGTGCAGACTGGTCGTACATCCCCGGCGGCGTAATCTCCGGTACGGCACTTATCCGCCCGGACTTCCCTGAACTGCTGACGTTCCCCTTCTTGTGGCAACAGACGGAGTATGTATTGGGAGGAGGTTCTTCGCACTATATGTTCCTGGTGCTGGCGGCACAGCAACTGCTGAAATAAATTAAGTTGACGAGCTACAAGCTACCAGTAACGAGCACCTTGCGGCGTAATAGCGCAGCAACTTGTAGCTCGTAGCTTGTCACTTGTAGCTCAGCGGGCAAAGCCCGGAGATTTATCAGTCTCTGAAATTCAGCTCCTTCTCATTGATAAACCCCGTCCGGTAAGCCACCAGTAGCTTCTTCAGGTCTTGTATTTGGGTGACGAGTTGTTTCCCCTTATCCGTATCCTTCACCATCATGCGTTGCGAGTTGAACTCGATGACGAAAGTAGTGGACTTGATGTCCTGCCCCTCTTCTATCGCCTTCTGCCGGCTTTGGAAAGGCTCGTGCTGCACCAACTGCAAGCCGTGAGAGTGATACACCAACGTATATCCGGCAATACCCGTTTCCGGTTGATAGGCCTTCGAAAAGCCGCCGTCAATCACCAATAATTTGCCGTCCACCTTGATGGGTTCCTCACCCTTGATAATCTTCACCGGCACATGCCCGTTGATGATGTGCGAATGCGTTCCCGGCTCCACTCCAAACTCTTTCAGGATGTTGTCGCAGATGTCTGCACGGTTGCGCAGGGAATAATAGTACCCTTTCGTCTCTTTGTGCAACGCTTTGTCCGCCACGAAGTAACGTTCAAAAGTCGCCATCTTGTCCTTGTCGAACGACGGGGCATCCGGTCCGCACCACATGTACCAGACGTAATCCAGCGCAAACTGTTTGTCCTTCGAACCCTCCTCGTCAAAGTAGGCGGTACGTATCAGTTGGTCGGTCTTCAGCAGCAGCTTGTGTCCCCAATACTCTTTCTTGCCGATGCGCACATGCTTGAAACTGCCATCCTCGTTCAAGGGTACGGAAGCATGATAGAGCAGGTTGCTGTTGCACACCAGATACATGCCGCCGTAGGTAAACAGACGGCGCATGTGCTTCTTCAGCTTCTCGCTGTTCATGAACGAATCATGGATTTTGTCTACCAACTCCCGTTCTTCATCCGAGAGGCGGTACGGGTCTGCCGGGTCTATGGTCGGGAAGTTCGCATCGCGCAACTCGTACTCCTTTCCTTCGTAGAGGAATACTCCGCGCTCCCAGTCCACCTTGTGCAGCAGTTTCCGGTTGTCCATGCCGAACTCGGGACGGCGGCTGATAATCTCCGCTTCCAGTTTCAGTTGGATAACCGTGATTGCCTTGTGCATCTGCGTAATCAGCCGGAGCGTCTTTTCATTGTACTCCGCATCGGCAAAGTTCATCTTCGGGGCGAATATCGTGCAGGGGTCGTTGCCGTAAGTGTCCATTGCAAACGTGGCAAGCGGCAGCAGGTTGATGCCGTAGCCGTCTTCCAGCGTTGCCAGATTGGCGTAGCGCATCGACATACGGATGACGTTGGCGATGCAGGCATCGTTGCCCGAAGCGGCGCCCATCCACAAGATGTCGTGGTTGCCCCACTGGATGTCGAAGTTATGGTAATCGCAAAGCGTATCCATGATGATGTGCGCCCCCGGACCACGGTCGTAGATGTCGCCCACAATGTGCAGCGAGTCGATTGTCAGGCGCTGGATGAGGTTGCATATGGCGACGATGAAGGCATCCGCCCGCTTCGTAGAGATAATCGTCGAGATAATGACGTTGATATACGCATGCTTGTTGGGCTCTATGCTCGACTCGTGCAGCAACTCCTGAATGATGTACGAGAACTCCGCCGGGAGTGCTTTGCGCACTTTCGAGCGTGTGTATTTAGAAGACACGTTCTGGCAGACCTTTACCAGTTGGTTCAGCGTTATCAGATACCAGTCGTCCAGGTCGGTTTCCTGCGCCTTTATCAGTTGCAGTTTCTCTTCGGGGTAGTATATCAGCGTACAGATTTCCTTCTTCTCACTCTCGCGCAGGGTGTGGCCGAAGATTTCGTTCACCTTCCGCTTCACCGCCCCGAAGCATTCTTCAACACATGCTGGAAGGCTTCGTATTCACCGTGAATATCGGTGAGGAAATGCTCCGTGCCTTTCGGCAGGTTCAAGATGGCTTCCAGGTTTATAATTTCCGTACTGGCGTCTGCGATAGTAGGAAAACTGCGTGACAACAGCTGCAAATAGCGCAAGTCACTGACAATGCTTTCAGGGGTAATGGTTCTCATGGGACGAATTATGATTTATGATTTCAGATTTATGATTTCAGATTTATAAGCTTGCTGAACTCTATCTATTATTTCTCAACTTTCAACTCTCAACTTTCAACTTAATAAGAACATCAGCAGCACTTGGGCGATTATTACGCGCAGGAACATGCAGATGGGATACACCGTGGCATAGGCTACGGAGGGGTTATCGCCCGGAATGGTGTCGTTGGCATAGTTCAGCGCCATCGGATTGGCCATACTGCCGCATAGCATCCCTGCCATGGAACCGAAGTCCACCTTTACCCATTTGAAGGCAATCACACCCATTATCAGTACCGGAACAACCGTCAGTGCAAAGCCGACGGCAATCCAAAACAGGCCTTCGGGACGGAACACCGTGTCGAAGAAGTGGGCGCCTGCATCCAGTCCCAGACAGGCCAGATAGAGCGACAATCCCAGGGCACGAAGCATCAGGTTGGCGCTGCGCGTGGTATAGGTCACCATGTGCAGACTCGGCCCGAACCTGCCGATGAGAATGCCCACAATAATCGGCCCGCCTGCCAATCCCAACTTCACGGGGGCGCTGATGCCCGGCAGGGAGATAGGGATGGCTCCCAAGGCCAGTCCGACAATGATGCCGACAAACACTGCTACCAGATTGGGCTCTTTCAGGCTCTTGATGGCGTTGCCCAGCACCTTTTCCACGTTCTGTATGGCAGCCGCTTCGCCCACCACCGTCAGGCGGTCGCCAAGCTGCAAGGTCAGCTCCGCCGTAGCCAGCAACTGCACGCCGCTACGATATACACGGCTGATATTGATGCCGTAATGATTGCGCAGGTGCAGAGAGCCCAGCTTCTTGCCGTTCAGTTCGGGACGCGTCACCACAATGCGCTGTGAAATCAACTGGCTGTCTATGGCATTCCAGTCTATGTCTTCTTTGTTCCAGTCCGTGTGTTCCTGCTCACCAAAAAGCACGGTCAGCGCCGGGGCAAACTTCTCCGAAGTCACCACCAGCAAGCGGTCACCTTCCTTGATAATCTTTTCGGAGGTGGGGATGCTCACGTTTCCGTCGCGCCACAAACGGGAGATTACGAACTTCGGATAGTGCAGTCCTCCTATCTCCTTAATGCTCTTATCGAAAATGGCGGGATTGTGTACCTGAAACGCGGCAATATAGGTTTTGTTCGCATCGTCTTTCTCTTTCACTTCGAGGTCTTCCTTGCGTGCCAGCACCTTGCGGATGGCAAGCACCGCCAGGATAACGCCTACTACACCCAACGGATAGGCCACGGCACATCCAAGTGCCGGTGTACTAGCCTCCAGTCCCATCTGCTTCAGCGTCTGCTGTGCCGCACCGAGTGCCGGGGTGTTGGTCGTCGCTCCGCAAAGGATGCCTACCATGTCCGGCAGGGAAATGCCCAATCCGAAGCTGCCCAGCACTGTCATCAGCGTACCAATCAGCACTACTCCCAAGGCGAGCAGGTTCAGCGTCACACCGCCCTTATGGAAGGAGCTGAAGAAACCCGGCCCCACTTGCAGTCCCAGGGCATACACAAACATCACCAGTCCGAAACTTTCCGCATAGTTCAACATCTGCGGGTCTACGGACAACCCGAAATGCCCGGCAAGAATGCCGGTAAAGAAAACAAAGGTCACCCCGAGCGAGATACCGCAAATGCGTACCTTTCCCAGTCCCAACCCGATAGCGGAAATCAGTGAGAGCACCACCACCGCCTGCAAAGCGGAGTGTTCGACGAATAAACTATACAGCCAATCCAATGTGTCAACAAATTATCGTTTCAGGGTGCAAAGATAGGAAGTATCCCCGTAGACCGGAAATATAAATGCAGGAAATTCATACCTCTTCCTGTATTTATAATAAATAATAATGCTAATCAGGAGCTCAAATGGGAATTTATTGAAACGCAGATTAACGCAGATTTTCGCAAAGAATTTTATTTCTAAGATAGCGCTGCCTTATAATCTGCGAAAATCTGCGTTAATCTGCGTTTCAATTATAATCCGCTAAATTATCACTTAACTACTGATTTGGAATCAATAATACAATCACGCAGAACAGCAGAGGCAGGTAGGACGATGAAATCCGTAAAAAAGGTAGTTTAATCCGTAATTCGTTTAACACTGGAACAGACGGGTTGCGCTACCTTTGTCCCGTATTATTAATTAAACAACCCAAAGATGAAATTATGATGAAGATACAAGTATTTGTCCTCCTGGCGTTCCTATCCTTTACGAACGTCACGGCATCGGAAACTACAACGGTAAAGGATATTAAATCAACTGATATGGATACATTGAAACTGACACAAGAGTGGGACAAGACCTTCCCGCAGAGTGACAAAGTGGAATACTCAAAAATCACCCTCCACAACCGCTACGGCCTCACGCTGGCCGCAGACTTGTATAAACCGAAAAATGTGCAAGGGCCTCTGGCAGACGTTGCAGTGAGTGGCCCCTACGGGGCAGTGAAAGAGCAGGTGTCGGGCCGTTACGCCCAAACTCTTGCCGAGCGCGGTTTTCTGACTATCGCCTTTGACCCCTCGTTCTATGGCGAAAGCGGCGGTACGCCCCGCTACCTGACCTCGCCCGAAATCAGTACGGAAGACTTCAGCGCAGCGGTCGATTATCTGACTACCCGCAACGATGTAGATGCACAGCACATCGGCATACTCGGCATCTGTGGCTGGGGCGGATTTGCCCTCAACGCTGCCGCCAACGATCCGCGCATCAAGGCCACGGTGACTTCTACCATGTACGACATGAGCCGCGTCAATGCTAACGGATATTTCGACGTCATGAGTGCGGACGACCGCTACAATCTACGCGAACAGCTCAATGCCCAGCGCACCGAAGATTACCGCAACGGCAGTTATGAGCTCAACGGTGGCGTAGTCGACCCCGCTCCCGAAGACGCCCCACTCTTCGTCCGTCAATATCACGACTATTATAAGACTGCGAGGGGCTATCACCGTCGTTCGCCCAATTCTAACGAAGGTATCAGCAAGACCAGTTCGTTGGCGTTCATCAACATGCCGCTTCTCTCCTACATCGCCGAAATACGCAGTGCCGTCCTGCTGATACACGGAGCTGAAGCCCACTCCCGCTATTTCAGCGAAGATGCCTACGAACGGCTGACTGGCGACAACAAGGAACTTCTGATTATCGCCGGAGCCAATCACGTCGATTTATACGATAACCTTGACGTGATACCTTTCGACAAGATAGACGAGTTCTTCAAAGCGGCCTTGAAAGAAAAATAAACACTGAGAAAAAAATCCCTGGGCTGACGGAAGTTCATCCCAGGGCCGACATGAGTTCATCCCGGGGCTGGCAGAAGTTCATCCAGGGGCTGACAGGAGTTCATCCCGGGGCTGACAGAAGTTCATCCAGGGGCTGACAGGAGTTCATCCCGGGGCTGGCGGAAGCCCCTCCTCGTTTCTATAG
>JAJQAY010000016.1 GCA_021203515.1 Bacteroides sp.
TAGGTAAAGATAATACCTTGAAAGAATGATTTATCTTATGTATTCACCTACCACCCCGCCCTTTGGGCACCCCTCCTCCCGGGAGGAGGGGAATAAAGTTACTCTTGCGAATAAATGCGCAACGCTAAATTATCATTTCCCTCAATAGCCTCCTTTCCGTTCCCCGGTGCCGCACACCTTGTTCCCCGGCGAGAAACGACCCGTTCCCCGGTGGGGAACTTTTACCTCCCTACAGGGACATATAGCGGGTGTGTCAAAACTCTGATAGGCATATCATTCTGTCATTCAGAGCGTAGCGAAGAATCTCTTCTCTCATCATTAAAGAGAGGAGATTCTTCGGGCTAAAGCCCTCTGAATGACAGATACTACAGATTTGTATTAACAGATGCTACTGATTTATCTTATTTGAGAAAATCTGTGTTAATCTGCGTAATCTGTGGTGAGAAAAGAAAAAACTCTGTGAGACTCTGTGTCCTCTGTGGTGAAACACTAAATTATCATTTAACTACTAATCCGCATAATTAAAGTACTCGTCAGCCACTATTAATTGGCGCAATCACCACTTCTAAATGATTGCCTTACTAGCATTGATTCGTCCCATAGTAGTCTCCCTTTCGTCCGACAACTGTGCACTTTTCGTCCAACAACTGTGGGACGAAAGGTGCACAACTGTCGGACGAATTGTGTTTCGCATTCAAAGAAACTAATGAATGCGAAGCGGAACAATAAAAGATGCAGTCGGGGGACAATGCTTACTGCAACGGTCAGTTAAGGTTCGTTAATCTCATCCCCAGACGTTTCCTGAATAGCCCCTGCCCATTTGCGATACTCTATAGGAGTCACATTGTACAGATGCTTGAAACAACGGGTAAAATAGCGGGGCGAGCCAAATCCTAACTTATCCGAAATCTCGGCGACCTGCAAGTATTGTTCGTTCTTTAGCATATAGGCGGCTTTCTTCAGCCGGTGGTTCAGTATAAATTCATTGGGTGTCATTCCCGTAAGCGCTTTGAATTTAGTATGAAGCAATGTCCGCCCCACTCCGAGTTCGCGGCATAGAACGGCTATGTCGAACTCCTCACTGTCGATATGCTCGTCTACTATTTTTATTACCTTTTCCAGAAAACTCTTGTCCATCGGATTGGCTGCCAATAAATCAACCTCTGCCGTAGCATCTTTAGCAAAGCGGTTTTGTATTATTAACCGGTTTCGTATCAGGTTATTGCAACGAACCAGGAGTATTTTGGCATTGAAAGGCTTGGTGATGTAATCGTCAGCTCCCCGGGATAACCCTTCGATGTTTTGCTCTACCGTATCGAGAGCCGTTAGCAATACAATCGGTATGTGGCATAGATTGAGATTGTTTTTTATCTTCAAACACATCTCCGTACCTGTCATTACGGGCATCATGACGTCACTGACAATTAAATCGGGGACTTCCTCCATTGTTTTTTTGCAATCCTTCTTCGCCATTAGTCGCAGTAACAATCTGATATAGTGGAGAAAATATTTCTTTTAACACATTCAAGAGGTCGGGGTTGTCTTCTACTAGCAATATCTTATGGCGCTTCTTTTCTTCTTTCTCGAATAGCGTTTCCATAGGAGTGGTTATCTTTTCTAAAAATGTTTCATCCGGCAAGGTCTCCTCACTCATAGCGGGCTCAGTGTCAACGTGTTCTATGAAAGAGACATCGGTGTCTCCCTCAAAACGGGCTTTGTCTTTGGGTAACTTCACGGTAAAACAACTGCCTTCATTCAGCACGCTTTCCACCTCAATTATCCCATGATGAAGCTCTATTATTCCTTTAGTCAGTGCCAACCCTATGCCCGTACCGACATAGCTTGATATGCGATGCTGATTATCAGCTTGATAGAAGCGGTCGAAGATATGTTCTAAATCCTCTTGCCTGATACCGTTGCCGGAATCTTTGACCATCGCGATTACATATTCGGGTGTGGAAACAACAGACAGGCTAATCTGACCGTTTGCAGGAGTATGCTTAAAGGCATTCGACAGCAGGTTAAAGAAGACTTTCCGCATCTGCCAATCATCCATCCAAATGTTAATATTCTTAATAGAGGGATTGAATGAATAAACTATCCCTTTTTGCTGTGCATAAGCTGTGAAAGATAGATATACATCTTCTAGAAAACTATTTATATTACACTCTGACAGTTTCAAATGGATATGGTTCTGGTCGAATTTACGGAAATCCAATAATTCGCTTATCAGGCACTTCATCTGTTGGGCGTGGTTCCTTATCTTATAGATACTGCTATGCAGAGTGGGGGTAATAGAATTCTGCTGTAACATCAGTTCTATTTGACTGATTATAAGAGTTAATGGAGTACGGAATTCATGACTTACATTGGTAAAAAACGTAGTTTAGCCTGGTTCATTTCCTCAATATGCGTTTTTTCCAATTTTTCCCTTTCAAGAGACAGTGTCAAAGTTCTTCTTGAACTTCTTTCTTTCTGGATGAAGAAGATAATGGAAGCGCTTATGATGATGAAACTGAGCCATGCCCACCAAGTGAGATACCATGGAGGAGCGATGTGAATATTCAGCGGTATTTCCTGTGTCTCGCGCGAATTGAGCAGGTTTCCTTTCTCGCGGACACGGAGGACATAACTGCCCGGATTGAGATTGGTATATTTCAGACTGGTTTGCGTAGTCAGCAGCCATTCTTCGTCAAAGCCTTCCAGTTTATATTCGTACCAGGTATTGTTCAGGATATCCACATAATTGGAACTGGCAAACTCCAGCGTCAGGTTGTTTTGGTTGTGATTCAATTCTAATTTGCTGATAAAGGGAAGCCCGTTTGTCAGTATGTGGCTACGGTCGTCGGGAGTGATGCGGGCGTTGTTGACCGAAAGACTTGAGAAGTAGAGGTTCGGTTTCTGGTATTTGATGTTCAGGTCTTTTTCAAAGAAAGAGGCAAGCCCGCCCGTTCCTCCGATAAAAATACGTTGGTCGCTGCACATCCACGCGCCACAGCCGTTGATGATGGAGGACAGGGAAAGCCCGCTGCCCAGTTCGATGGAACGGAATGTCTGGCGGGTCGGGTTGAAAAGGGTGATGCCCTGGTTGCTAGTGATGAGGATGCTTCCCTCAGACGTTTGCAGAAGGTTATAGCAATAATTGCTCAGCAACTGATTTTCTTCGGATGTATAGTTTATCAGCTTCTTGGTCTGCGAGTCGTAACAAAACAGGCCGGAACCCAGCGTAGCGATATATAGCTTGTTGCCGGCGTCCGACAATATCTTGACTATGGGGAACTGGCAACCGTTTGCCGAGAGGTCGAAAGAGTCAATCTTGCCGTATGATTTAGGGTCGACACGATAGATGACTTTGGAGCCGGCCAGCCAGATATCACCTTGAGGAGATATGCTGAACGTCTGGTAATACATGTCATCAAAGAGCAACCGAAACTCGTTGGTGTCCGGGTTCATGACGAAAAGTCCGTTGCGCGCCGAAACGAAAAGGCGGTCGTTGTAGAAGAGTACCTGGAAGATAACATCGTTCGGGCCGTTTCCTCCGTGGGCAAGATAATTGTAGAAACGTCCCGTCCGGCGGTCGTAGCGGGAAAGACCGCCCATGTGCGTGCCGATGTAAAGCTGGTCGCGCTTGGGGTCGTAGCAGATACTTTTCAGGTTGTTGTGCGGCAGAGAGTTGGCCCCGGCCGTGTAGTTGGTAAAGATGCCTTTGTCCCGGTCGAGCCGTGCCAGTCCGCCGCCATCCGTGCATATCCAGAGGTTATGGTCGTTGTCCTCCGTCATGGCTCCTGCAAAGGGATAGTTCAGACTATTGTTCCGATCCGGGTTGTAGGCATAATAGCTGAAAGCATTATTATCAGGGTTGAAGTAGTTGACGCCACCGTAGTAACTATCTATCCAAATGGTGCCCTGAACATCCTGATAGAGGGAAAAATGGAGGAATGGCTTAATCCTCCCGGATGTTGTTCCTGCCTGATGATGCTATACGTTCCGGTGTGCGGGTCATACTTCTGCAGTCCGTTGAAAGTGCCGAACCAGATATTTCCTTTCTTGTCTTCTACAAACTCGCGTATCTGCATGCTCGAAATGGCTGTAGGAGAGGAGGGATTGTAGGGAACCTGTGTAATCTTGCCTTGTGCATTGATGCGGTAGAGCCCTTGCGTGCGGCAGGCTATCCATAGTTCCTGTTGCGAACTCTTGAAAATGCGGTAAACGTCAATTTGGGGTATCACGCATTTGGCGGGCCCTTTTCCTTCGATGACGTACAATCCGTTTTTCGTTCCCATCCGGAGGCGGTTTCCGTCTATCATGAGATAGTTGATGTAGTGAATTCCCGTTTTCTGCCAGAGTTCGAGTTGCCCGTTTTGTGGGTTGTACTGGAATATGGAGTCGTGGCAGGCTACCCATATCTTTCCTTCGTGCGAGGTCAGTGCACCGACTTCGGAGCGCAGGCGCTTGAACGATTCTTTTCGGATGTCGAATTTCAGCAAAGTATTGTCTATGGTAAGAAAGACATCCCCGTTGCTGCTGCCCGTAATGAATTCCACTTCGTTGCCTAGCAAAAAAACGTACGTTGGG
Source organism: Bacteroides sp. (assembly GCA_021203515.1). Classification (GTDB taxonomy): domain Bacteria; phylum Bacteroidota; class Bacteroidia; order Bacteroidales; family Bacteroidaceae; genus Bacteroides. Next base: position 4,576 of record JAJQAY010000016.1, read on the forward strand.
CTGGTTCTCGTTATTGAACCAGCCTTTATAAACGGTCATTTTCTCTTTATTGAATATATTGATGCCTTCGCGCGTGCCAAACCACATTCGCCCCAGTTGGTCTTGATAGATAGCCATTACCGATAATTGGGACAGACCTTCCGGGCGGCCGATATGCTGGAAATATTCCGCATGTAGCAGTTGGGCCACCAGGGAGCAAAGCAGGAAGAGAGAGAGTCTGCACATTTTCATTCTCTTTCGTATTAGTTTAGATGCTTATCGAATGCAAAGATATAATAAAAAGGGTATAATTTGGTAAAAGGTGTATGTTTATATATATTTGTACCCAATAAGATATAGAAATGAAGTTGACGAGGTGACAAGTTGACGAGGTGACAAGGCGGTTATGCAGCACTAAAACAGCGCAGCCCCTTGTCGACTCGTCAACTCGTCTCCTTGTCAACTAACAAAAAACTGTAAAATAGTAAAACAATGGGATGTTTAATGAATGTTTTGTGGCTGCTGCTCGGCGGCATCTTTACCGCTTTGGAATATCTGGTATCCAGTTTATTAATGATGATTACAATCGTCGGAATACCTTTCGGTATGCAAACCCTGAAGCTCGCGGGACTTGCCTTGTGGCCTTTCGGCAAAGAAGTGCGTAGCGGGGAGCGTTCGGGCGGTTGCCTCTACATACTGATGAACGTATTGTGGATATTGCTCGGCGGATTTGGTATTTGCCTTTCGCATCTGTTTTTCGGAGCAATTTTGTGCATTACAATCATTGGCATTCCTTTCGGTATGCAGCACTTTAAACTGGCTGCCCTAGCATTGACGCCTTTCGGAAAAGATATTTTGGATAAGTCGTAAGGCTTATCCAAAAATAGGAATATATAATTATTCAAATTTATAAAGAAGCATACAGACAAATAAATATCATGAAAGAAACTATAAAGAAGACACCGCGTATCGAGGTGGCCGATGCACTCAGAGGATTTGCCGTGCTGGCAATCTTGCTCGTTCACAATGTGGAACATTTCATTTTCCCGGTGTATCCCGCCAATTCTCCTGCATGGCTCAATGCGCCGGATGCAGGAGTATTCAATATTACATTTGCCCTGTTTGCCGGGAAGGCATATGCCATCTTCTCGTTGCTGTTCGGCTTTACCTTTTATATACAGTGCGAAAATCAGCGCCGCAAGGGAAAGGATTTCGGCTATCGGTTTCTATGGCGAATGATCTTCTTGCTTGTCTTTGCCACGCTCAATGCAGCCTTCTTTCCGGCAGGCGACGTGCTTTTGCTTTATGCCGTCATGTCTTTGGTACTTTTCGCTTTCCGCAACGGAAGTGACAAAACCATTCTGATAGCCGCTATTTTATTTACCCTCCAACCCATCGAATGGTATCATTGCCTGATGAGCTTGATAGACACTTCACACCAACTTCCCGACTATGGCGTGGGAAGTATGTATGCCGCAGTAGGTGAAGTGACCCAAAGCAAGAACTTCTGGGACTTTATCGTCTGCAATGTCGCCCTCGGGCAAAAGGCAAGTTTCATGTGGGCGGTAGGGGCCGGACGTGTTTTGCAGACCGCAGGTCTATTCCTTATCGGTCTGTACATCGGACGTAAACAATTGTTTGTGTCCAGTGAAAAGAACTCCCGCTTTTGGCTAAAATGCTTGGTTGTAAGTGCCGTGAGTTTTGGACCGCTATATTCATTGCGCAACCTAATTATGACAGGCAGTCCAATCGTGCAACAGACTGTTGGCACGGCTTTCGACATGTGGCAGAAGTTGGCATTCACTTTCGTTTTGGTTTCCTCATTCGTTTTGCTCTATCAGAATAATTCGTTCAAGAAGTGCGTTTCCAATCTACGCTATTATGGCAAAATGAGTTTGACAAGCTATGTGTCCCAGTCCATCATCGGTGCCATTATTTATTTCCCATTCGGTTTGTATCTCGCTCCCTATTGCGGATACACTGTCAGCCTTTTAATTGGCTTTGCCGTGTTCTTATTGCAGGTTCGGTTCAGCAAATGGTGGTTTGAGCATCATAAACAAGGTCCGTTGGAAGGTATTTGGCATAAGTGGACGTGGTTGGGGTATCGTGAAGAATAACATGTCTGGGAGATACTTTTGCGTAAAAGAAGAGGGCAGGGAACTAAAAAGTTTCCTGCCCTCGTTCATTTTATTTAAAGGTGTTTTTTACATGGTCATAGCTTGCTTTGCAAGCAGTTTTTGCAATTTGCCATTCAAAGCCTGGCACATAGTTCCGTTTCCCATTGCTTGATAGCGTTTGATACGGTACTGTAACATAAAAATTTCATTTGCATTCTTTTTCATAATCGTCTTCTTTTTTGCGCTCCGCGTTTCGGAAAGCTGGTTCTACATCTAGTTTGTTTCTCTATTAACACTGCAAAGATACGAATTGTTCGCGAATAATATGTTCTACAACATAAAAATCTGCATATTTTGCCTTGTTTTCTTATGGAATTCCCGCTTTTGCTAACTCTGATATTACAAAACTGTGACAAAAGAGGCTGCCTGGGAACTCATATTGCATGGCATAACCTGTTACCTCTTTACTTGGATTTACCAATGTAATCACGCACTTTTGCCAGAAACTTAAAAGTTCTAAGTAGCTGATGAACAAACTGACAGAACTCCTGCGAAGTCCTTACCCGACCCTTTGCCAGCGGTGGAAGACGGTACTGATACCATCCGGCATCGTTTTTCTGATTATCTACTTCCTGCAACCGTTTGGGATTTCGCAGACGCATGGAACCTCTAAACTCTTTATATTGGTGGGCTATGGGCTGGTTTCCGCCATTGCTTTGAGCATCATGGTCTACCTGGCGCCCGCCTTGTTCCCGACCTACCATAAAGAAAGGAACTGGACATTGGGCAGGGACTTGCTCAGTACGCTGTTAAGTTGCTTCCTGATAGCTATCGGCAACTGGCTATATACTTCCTGGGTGTACGGACTGGCTCTGAACTGGCAACTGTTCTGTGTCTGCATGATTTGGGTGGCTCTGCTGACTCCTTTCCCCATTGTCTTTATCATGATGTGGAACCGGAACCTGCAACTGACGCGCAATCTTCGGGAAGCAACGGAGATGAACTTCTACCTTTCAAAGAAAGTATCTTCGGAGGAACGGGCGGTTTCTTCGGAGGAAAACGAAATAAGTTCGGAGGCCCTTCTCTTCTCCGGCGGAACAAAAGAGAGGTTCGAAGTGAAAGCCGGCAGGTTTCTATATGCCGAGGCGGAAGGAATTTATGTGGAAGTAAACTACCTCACTGCCTCGGTCGGAAAGGCGGGCAAAAAACTGCTGCGTGCCACCATGAAGCAGGCGGTAGAGGCGGTAGAGGCTTGCCCCTTCATTATTCGTTGTCACCGCGCCTTCCTGGTCAATATCCGTGCAGTGGTGAAAGTGGATGGCAATTCGCAGGGTTACCGCTTACTGCTGGAAGGGTGTGAGAGCGAGATATCCGTTTCCCGCGCCTATGCCAAAGAGGTCAAAGCATTGATAGAGAATAAATAAGAACTTAACCGTTCGTCACAGAAATACGTCATTCGTCACAGGGCGTTTGCCATTCGTCACATATCCGGGCTGTCTGTCCCGGATATTTTTTTGCCCGGAGTTCTTCCTATATGTTTGCAGTGTCAATCGAAATAAAAAGGAAGATATGAAACGGAGATTAATTGTTTGGAGTGCGGACCTGGTTCTGCTTTTACAATCAGCAGCAGCACAAAAGACGGTGACGGATACCGTCCGTATAAAGTTCAATATTGATAGCGTAGGCTTGGAGGAAGTGGTGGTGAAAGGCACGCGGATGCCTGCCGCCAATAGTCGTTGGAGCGATATGCATCCGGTGGAACTGGTAACGGTGGGCGGTGCAAACGGTGATTTGTACAAAGCCTTGCAGACCCTGCCGGGCACACAGGTGCAGGGAGAGAGCGGTGAATTGCTGGTGCGTGGCGGCAGCAGCGCCGAGACACAGACCTATATAGACGGGATGCACGTATTGAACCCCTACACCTCCACCGGCATCAACACGCCCGCCCGTAGCCGTTACTCCACCTTTATGTTCAGCGGCGTGAACCTGGCTTCCGGCGGAGCCCCACTGGAGTATGGCGAAGCGCTTTCGGCCGTGTTGCCTTTAGAGACGAAGGATTACAGCAAAGTCAATAAAGTGGGAGTCAATGCGTCCGTAGTCGGCTTGGGCGGTGGCGGCACACGCACTTTCGACAAAGGGTCTCTGTCGGTCGACCTGAACTACCAGAATTTGGGACTATATAATAAGGTATATTCCGGACGGAAAGATTTTGAAGAGCCTTACCGTTTGTTTTCCGGTGCTGCGCAATTCCGCTACACTCCCGATGAAGCAACGGTATTGAAAGTTTATGCCCAGTATGACCGCACGGACTTCTCTACCTACGAAGGTGACGACCGTCGGTTGTTCGGTCTGGGTGAGGATAATGTCTATCTGAATGCCACTTTCCGCCGCCGTACTCCGGGCGATTGGAACTGGTTTGCAGGCGCTGCCTACTCTTACTATGAACAGAAAATAGGCGCTGCTTCGACCGCAGGCGATAACTGGCTGGAACGCCAACAGGAACTGCACTTGAAGGCAAAAACCTTCAAACGCCTGCTTCCGGCCTTCCGTCTGGAAATGGGAGTGGAGAGTTACATCCGCCGCTACGAGAACCGTTACCGGCTTACTGAGATAGATACCCATAACCGATTGTCGCCCACCGTCAGCGCTGCTTTTCTTTCGGCCACTTATTATCCGGTGGAGCAGTTGAAGGCGGAACTTTCTTTCCGAACGGAATATACTTCCTTGAACCGGAAAGTAAATTTCTCGCCCCGGTTGGCGGTGAATTATTATCTGGGAGACGTAATGATTTCGGGAATTATCGGCCGCTACACGCAACTGCCGGAAAACAGGCTCCTCGTAGGCCAGTCCCGGTTGAAGTCCGAAGTATGCCTGCAATATAATCTGGGCGCCCAATACGAACAGGAAGGACGGTTTTACAAAGCTGAATTGTACTACAAACGCTACGACCGCCTGGCGCTGCTCGAAGCGGATGCCAATGCGGAAACCGCATTCCTTACTTCCAACGGCTATGGTCATAGCCGGGGTCTCGACCTTTTCTTCCGCGATTGCTCCCTGCTGAAAAACCTCGAATACCAACTTTCTTATAGTTACAATATCTCCAGGCGGAAATATCAGGAGTACACCGAACTGACTACTCCCCAATACGCCACCCGTCATAATGCAGCCGCAGTTGTGAAGTATCCCCTTCCCCGCTTGCACACCATTATCGGCCTCACCAACCGCTTCAGCAGCGGGCGTCCCTATCATAATCCGGAGTTGCCGGGACTGATGAACGACGAGATGAAACCCTATAACAGTCTTGATTTGGGCTTGACTTACCTGCCCTCCAAGAAAGTTATTATCCATGCCTCCGCCACGAACATCTTGTGCCGGAAGAATGAGTTCGGCAGGGTCGATAACCGTGCTGTGCTGGCATCGAGCGACCACTTCTTTTATATAGGCATGTACATCACGCTAGGCAAGAAAGCCGCTTACGACGTATCCAATTTCTAACATCAATCCTTCGGAGGAATTTATATTATTCACTTTTAATTATAAATAAAATGAAAGCAATGATTATTTTTTTAGTGTTCGTGTTGCAAAGTGCAGCCCAACTGTTGTTCGCACAAAATCTCACAATTGAAGTTCGCGATATCGAGAAAGTAGAAGGACGTCTTTATGTGGCTATCTACAATTCGCAAGAGACGTTTATGAAGAAACCGCTGGCGGCTTTTCGGGTGGATGTGCAGGATAAAGTGCTCTCCATCCCCTGCCAGGGACTACCCGCCGGCACTTATGCCGTTTTCCTGTTTCAGGACGAGAACGGCAACGGCAAACTGGATACCGGAGCTTTTGGTATCCCTACGGAAAAAATTCGCTTTCAGCAACGATGCCGAAGGCGTAATGGGCCCGCCGTCCTACGAAAAATGTCGCTTTACTTTCTCGGAAGACATGACTTTAGTGATACATTTGAAGTAGAATTTGGAAATATTCCTTAATTTTGTAGCTCAACCTTAATAATATTGTATGAAACGAGCTACACTACTTCTCGGAATTGCCGGGCTGATATGCCTGCTTACCGCTGCTTGCAGCGACCTCCACTTTATGGCGGATGCTTCTTACCGTTCCCGCGTGGAACAGGATTTTCAACAGAAAAAGGCTTTGATGCCGCAGGGCGACTTGTTTGCCGTCTTCGATACGGACCTGACGACCTATGAGCAAGAGGCGCTGAAATTTCTCTATGCCTACATGCCTTTGGCAGATATTACCGACTATCCGGGAGAGTTTCATCTGATGAATGTACGTGCTTCCCGGCAGGCCGAAGCGGAAATGCCTTGGGGCAAGGTCATCCCCGAAGACGTATTCCGGCATTTTGTCCTCCCGGTGCGGGTGAACAATGAGCCTCTGGATAGCGCGCGGGTGGTGTTCTACGAGGAGCTGAAAGATAGGGTGAAGTCCCTTTCCCTCTACGATGCCATTCTGGAAGTGAACCATTGGTGCCACGAGAAGGCCATCTATACACCCTCCGATGCCCGCACCAGTTCGCCGCTGGCAACGGTGCGCACTGCTTACGGGCGTTGTGGAGAGGAGTCCACCTTCCTGGTGGCAGCCTTGCGCTCGGTCGGTATTCCGGCACGGCAGGTCTACACACCGCGTTGGGCGCATACCGATGACAATCATGCGTGGGTGGAGGCTTGGGCCGACGGTAAATGGTATTTTCTCGGAGCTTGCGAGCCGGAACCGGTGCTTAACCTGGGTTGGTTTAATGCGCCTGCCAGCCGGGGTATGCTGATGCACACCAAAGTCTTCGGGCGTTATGAAGGTGCGGAAGAAGTGATGTCCGTCACTCCAAACTATACGGAAATCAATGTAATCGACAATTATGCACCCACTGCCAAAGCTACCGTTACCGTGGTAGACGAGCAGGGCAAGCCTGTGGCGGACGCCCGTGTGGAGTTCAAACTCTACAATTATGCCGAGTTCTACACCGTGGCAACCAAGCAGACTTCTGCCTCCGGAACCTGCGGGCTGACTGCCGGCAAAGGAGACATGCTGGTGTGGGCCTCGAAAGACGGACGTTTCGGCTTCGCCAAACTCTCTTTCGGTAAGCAACCGGAATTGACGGTGACGCTCAATAAGAAGGACGGTGATGCTTTCTCAGTGGACATCGACATCGTTCCTCCTGCGGAGAGTGCCAATCTACCCGAAGTTACTCCGGAGCAGCGTGCCGAAAACGACAGACGTCCGGCAGAAGAAGACTCCATCCGCAATGCGTATACGGCCACTTTCCTGACGGAAGAGACTGCCGGGGCTTTTGTCCGTTCGCTGGGCGACGGCCTGAAAGAGCATGAAGCCGGAAGTGCTGTGAAGTATCTGGTTGCTTCGCGGGGAAACCATGCCGTGTTGCAGGACTTCTTGGCGAAAGCAGTAGCCGGAGGTAAGGGAAGCCTTGCCGTATCCCTGTTTGGAGAGGTCTCTGCCAAAGACTTGCGCGATGTCCGCATTGAAGTGCTGAATGATAATCTGGAGAATACTCCGACGGATGTCACCGGCGATTACTATTATAGTTCCCTGCTCAATCCGCGTATTTCTACGGAAGAACTGACAACTTATAAATCCTTCTTCCAGCGTGTGCTGGACAAGGAAACCCAGGCTGCCTATCGTACCCAACCGCAGAAGTTGGTGGAGTGGTGTATCCGGAATATCACGCTGAATGATAGCCTGAACTCGCAACGCATTCCGATGTCGCCCGAAGGCGTGTGGAATGCAAGGATAGCTGACAGGCGTTCGCGGGATGTCTTCTTCGTGGCGGTGGCTCGCAGTGTGGGCGTTCCCGCCTGGATTGACGAAGTGACGGCAAAGTCTGCTATCAAGACCTTGTCAATCATCGGAATTTGAAGGAAGGCGCTACCTATAATGTCGACTTTGAAAGCGAAATGACGGAGATTGTTCCCCGTACCGGACGGGTTGCAGCAACCTATAGCCCTGCCGCTGCCGTGGATAATCCCAAGTATTACAGTCACTTCACTCTGTCGAAGCTGGACAACGGTGTACTCCGTTTGCAGAATTACGATGAGGATACTACGACTTGGGTAAGCTTGTTGAAGACGGGCCAAGCGATGCAGGCGGGCATTATGTGTTGGTCACCGGAACTCGCCTTGCAAGCTGGGCTGTGCTGGCGCGGATGGCTTCGTTCGACGTGACGGCTGATAAATATACCGAGATACCGCTGGTGATGCGTGAAAGCAAGGACGATGTGCAGGTGATAGGTAGTTTCAACTCTGAGTCTCTCTTTACTCCGGTTTCCGGCAAGGATGCTGCGGGGTCAAAGCAAAGCCTATTGGAGGCTTGCGGACGTGGCTACTTCGTAGTGGGCATATTGGGTGTCAATCAAGAACCTACCAACCATGCCTTACGCGACATTGCTGCTTTGAAGGCCGACTTGCAGAAGTGGGGGCGTAAGATGGTGTTGCTCTTCCCCAGTGAGGCTCAATATCAGAAGTTTGCCGTAGAGATGTTTCCCGAACTGCCTTCCACCGTTATTTATGGTATAGATACGGACGGCATTGCCGGTCAGATAGCGGAAAATATGAAATTGAGGCATAAAGATACTTTGCCGATATTCATCATCGCCGATACCTTCAACCGGGTAGTCTTTGTGTCGCAAGGCTACACGATTGGTTTGGGCGAACAGTTGATGAAGACGGTGAAGGGGTTATAAATGATAATTTAGCAGCGGAGCCGCTAAAAGTTGAAAGTTGAAAGTTGAGAGTTGAAAGTTACTATGCAGCGTCATAGCGCAGCTAACTTTCAACTTTTAACTCTCAACTTTCAACTGCGAAGCTTCGCTTCGCTAAATTCCCATTTATCAGTGAATACATTTCTCAGTCGTCTCCTTCACCCTTTCTTGGGTCGTTACATTCCGTTCAAACTCATTGATTTGTACGGTCGCTCCCATCGGTACCCGTTCCTTGCGGTATTGCATCTTGCTTGCAACGGTTTTGCGGGCGGAGAAATGGAATTCACGGATACCGGTTGTTTGGGCGATGCAGACGATATTTGTTTCATTCACACCGCATCCCGCTAAAAGGATGATGCGTCCTGCCGCTTGCTCATGGAGCTTTTTTAGCAAAAGATGCCTTGCTCTGCTGTGGGCTGTTGTCCGGAAGTGAGGATGCTGTCGCACCCCAGGCTGATAATCTCCTCCAATGCCTTTTGCGGATTGCGGCATACATCAAAGGCCCGGTGAAAGGTGACTGACATACCTTGTGCCGCTTCCATCAGTTGCTCCATTAAAGGAATGTCTACTTCACCGTCTGCTGTCAGGCATCCGAAGACTACTCCGTCTGCTCCCAGGCGACGGGCGTTGTCTATATCCTTCAGCATGATGCGTTGCTCTATGGGGGAATAGAGGAAATCGCCGCCACGCGGACGGATGATGACGTGTAGTTTCGTACTTATCAGCGCTTCCCGTACTATGACTATGTCACCGAAAGAAGGCGTGGTTCTGCCTTCGGGAATGCCGGCACATAACTCTACCCGGTGGGCGCCACCGGCTTGTGCGGCAACACAACTCTCTACGGAGTTGGCACAAACTTCAAATTGATAATTTTCCATAATAGTCTGGTGTTTCTTGTGACGAAAAAAGGGTGAACTTTCATTCACCCTTCCTCCACATTATTTCAAACTTAGTAATTTCTGATTTTACTTGGCATAGCTTACCGCACGCGTTTCACGGATAACGGTAATCTTCACCTGTCCCGGATAAGTCATTTCATTCTGTATCTTCTTGGCGATTTCGTCGGAGAGGTTCTCCGTCTGCTTGTCGTCAATCTTATCCGCACCGACAATCACGCGCAACTCGCGTCCAGCCTGGATGGCGTAGGTCTTCGTTACGCCCGGATAGGCCATTGCCAACTGTTCGAGGTCGTTCAATCGTCTGATGTAAGTCTCTACGATTTCGCGGCGTGCTCCCGGACGTGCACCGGAGATGGCATCGCATACCTGTACGATAGGTGCCAGCAAACTGGTCATTTCCACTTCGTCGTGGTGGGCACCGATAGCGTTGCAAATATCCGGTTTTTCCTTGAACTTCTCTGCCAACTTCATACCATAGAGTGCATGCGGCAACTCCGGTTCTTCATCGGGCACTTTACCAATGTCATGCAGCAAGCCGGCACGTTTTGCTTTCTTCGGGTTCAAACCCAGTTCCGATGCCATTACGGCACAGAGGTTGGCCGTTTCGCGTGCATGCTGCAACAGGTTTTGTCCGTAAGAAGAACGGTACTTCATCTTACCAATGATACGGATAAGTTCGGGGTGCAGACCGTGTACACCTAAGTCAATGGTAGTGTGCTTACCGGTTTCGATGATTTCATCTTCTACCTGCTTACGCACTTTGGCCACTACTTCCTCGATGCGTGCCGGGTGGATACGTCCGTCCGCTATCAGTTGGTGCAAGGCCAGACGAGCCACTTCGCGACGAACCGGGTCGAAGGCGGACAGCACGATGGCTTCCGGAGTATCGTCCACAACGATTTCCACACCGGTAGCGGCTTCCAAAGCACGGATATTGCGACCTTCACGACCGATGATGCGTCCTTTGATTTCATCCGATTCGATGTGGAACACGGTTACGGAGTTTTCGATGGCCGTTTCCGTTGCCACACGCTGGATGGACTGTATCACGATGCGTTTCGCCTCTTTACTTGCCGTCAACTTGGCATCGTCCATAATATCGTTGATGAAGGACTGCGCCTGTGTTTTCGCCTCTTCTTTGAGAGTCTCTACCATGCACTCTTTGGCTTCTTCGGCAGAGAGACCGGAGACAGCTTCCAACTTCTCGATTTCCTGACGTTGCATGCGGTTCAGTTCTTCTTTCTTTTTGTCTACAATCACTAATTGGGCTTCCAGGTTCTCTTTCACCGCTTCGGCTTCCTGCTTCTTGCGTTGAATTTCTTCCTGACGCTGGTTAAGTGCCAATTCACGTTGTTTCAGTTTGTTCTCCGCCTGCTGTATCTTCTGGTTGCGGATTGCTACTTCTTTTTCTAAGTCGGCTTTCTTGTTCAGGAACTTCTCCTTAACTTCCAGCAACTTATTCTTTTTAATCACTTCTGCTTCGGCTTCGGCATCTTTCAGGATGCTGTCGTATCTGGACTTCAATCCATGCTTGAAAAGCATGTATGAAGCAAATCCTCCGACGATGAAGCAGGCAATGGATACTGCTATTGTAACTACTGTCATTTTATTAATTTGTTTTTAAAATATAAATAAAAAAGCACTGCATAAAATCCTGCCCTTCCTTGGATAGGATTTTGTACAGTGCGCGATTTTTCTTTTTGTGAAACGTATCGGAAGAATTCAGCGGGCTTATTGCTCTTTGAAATAGGCTTCCAATACTTCTGTCAGTTCCTCTATCTTGGCAGTATAGGGCTCGGTATCATTACGATCTTTCATTTGCAGGTTCTCCAAAGCGAACTGATAGGCCACCATGGCTACAATTCTTTCCGAAGATACGTTCTGATAATGTTCGCGATACGCATTAAGCCGGATATCTACCTGTTTGGCTGCTTCTCTTACCATCTCTTCGTCCTCACGGTTGATGGTGAGTGGGTAGGAGGCTCCTGCCATTTGCAAGTTTATCTTTATCTTATTGTTCATACATCCTTTTTTCTTTATTCATTCAACAAAGCGATGCATTTATCGACTTCACGCACTAATTTGGACAATCGCAGCTTCGTCTCTTTCACGTCACTGCCGTTAAGACTGATTGTCGTAGCTGTTTTTAGGTTCATGTAGTTAAGTTCCAGTTCTTTATAGTCAGCCTGTACCTTCTCGCATTCCTCTTCTTTGGCTTCGAGAAGTTGCTTAAGTTCAGCATTTTCGCGCTTTAATTCATCATGCAGATAGATTAAATGCCGCAGTCTTGCTTCAAAGGTACTTAATAACTTCTTTTCTTTATCTGTCATTACTACACCAAAATTGTACACAAAAATACGATTTACTTGTAGATTACAAAAACTTTTCAAAGAAAATTACGAGATATAGGCCAAAATAGTTGTGGTTGCACCGTTCGCGCTAATTATCTGATGATGATAAATTAATTTATAAAATAATTTGGTTTATAAAATAAACTACTTATATTTGCGTCGGAGTTCGAACCCAAAATGTGTTTTCTTTAAGAAGGAAGTGAGGTAATAATTATTAATTGAATTAAAATTATGGAAGACAGAAAACTGAATGAGAAGGAGAGCTTAGAGCTTATCACTCAAATGATACGGAACAGTAAGAAGAACCTTCGGGTAGGAAGTGGGAATATGCTTTTGTTATGGGGGTATCTTTGTGCGGTAACTGCAATTATAGTTTATATCTTTGTATTGGTAACTGAAAATCAGGCTTGGAACTGGCTATGGTTTCTTATTCCTGCGGTGGGCTATCCGGTGATGTATTGGCAGAAAAAGAAAGAGGAAAACCTATGCTGACTTATACGGACAAGGTATTGGGCTCAATTTGGAAAACCACCGGTACTTTCGGAATTGGTGTGAGTCTTATTGCTGGTATTTATTTTATGAATATGGGGCTGATATTGCCTCTCGTGCTGCTGATGTGTTCGTTTGGGGTAAGTATTTCAGGAAGTGTTATTAATGATAAATGGATGTACAATAGTGGCGGTTTAGTGATGGGGGTAAGTTTGGCTATGCTGTATCATACTTTTAATCCGCCGGAACTGAATTTGCAATACTTGGCTTTTGCTGTCTGCTTTATTGTTATGATGGTAATTCCCGGCCATCGGCTGAATAAGGCGGCTAAACAGGATAATTAAACAAAGAAGAAAAGTATGTTTAAAGAACTGAACCCTTTGCTCCACTCCGAACTGCGACTTGCAGTGATGTCGTTACTTATCAGTGTCGAAGAGGCGGACTTTGTCTATATCCGCCAACAGACCGGGGTGACGGCAGGCAACCTGAGTGTGCAGCTGGATAAACTCAGCAAGGCGGGTTATGTGGAGATGACGAAGATTTTTAAAGGGAAGATGCCTTGTACGCTTTGCAAGATTACTCAGCAGGGGGTGGATGCCTTTGAGGAGTATGTGGAGGCGTTGAAGAGTTATATCATGAAGTAGTTAAGTAGTGAGTAGTTAAGTTGTAAGTAGGAGATACTAAAATAAATATTTATAGTTATGAGAATATTGGTTACATACGCCGTACAGGGCGAGTTTACGGAATTGAAGTTTCCCGGATTGATAGGAGAAGACGAAGTGCAGGTTGGATACATCCGTACGGGAGTGGGGAAGGTGAAGTCTGCTTTTTACCTTTCGGAAGCAATTAATCATGCGCAGCCGGATTTGGTAATCAACGTAGGTACGGCAGGAGCTATTCATCATCAGGTGGGCGACATTTTCGTGTGTCGTCATTTTGTAGACCGCGATATGCAGAAGTTGGCAGATTTAGGGATGGAGTGCGAGATTGATACTGCGGAATTGCTGGCACAGAAAGGGTATTGCCTGCACTGGCAAAACGAAGGCATTTGTAATACGGGAGATACTTTCCTGACAGAACTTTCGGACGTGAAAGGAGATGTAGTGGATATGGAGGCCTATGCGCAGGCTTTCGTGTGCCGTACTAAGAATGTTCCGTTTATCGCCGTGAAGTATGTGGCGGATATTATTGGCCAGAATTCCGTGAAGCATTGGGAAGATAAACTTGCTGATGCGCGTAAGGGGCTAAGTGAGTTCTTTGAGCAATTGGGCGGGACGCATGAAGCCTGATTGGGTACTAATCTGTATGGATTTATTGAAGTGTGGAGACGCTTTTCTAATTTGCTGATAATCTGTTGCTTGCATCCGGTCGCCAACCGTGGTCTTATCTTTTCAGAACTCATCACTGCAATGAATCCAGAAATCATTGTTGCAATGATTTCTGGATTCATTGCAGTGATGAGTTCTGAATTCATTTAAAAAAGAGGCTGATGTTATAATATTTCCCCTTTTCGTTTCCCAGTGTGGGACGAAGGGAAGATATAAATCTCATTTTAGCGTTTTGAACGAAAGGATATGATACGTCGTTCCCGCTGCGATAAGCAGAAGCAAAAGTTGTAGCCACCAATAGGGGAGGATGAAAAATACACAATAGAGAATGCTGAGCCATACCAGTGAAACAGAAACGATTTTTGCTCTTAGCGGGATAGCCTTGTTTTCGCGGAAATTACGGATATACGGTCCCAGGTACTTCTGGCTTAGCAACTAGGCATACAGTCGGGGGGCTGCGTACATAGAGCGCTGCCGTGAGCAACAGGAAAGGGGTGGTGGCAGCAACGGAAGGAAGATGCCGATGATGCCGAGTATTAAAGAAAGAGTACCGAGCAGAATATAAAGAACTTTCATGCCGCAAAAATAGAAAAAATAACTATGTTTGCGGTATGAAAGTTCGGTTTAATTCTCTCTGCATATATCAATAAATAAAAGCCTGACGGGATAATTCCTTATTTTTTTGTACTTTTGCCATCGCATCGAGGTGACATTAGATGCGATACTTTTTATAATTGTATATTAATTAGCGTATTAACCACAGTATGTACACAGTCATTAAACGCATGGAGGTGTCGGCAGCCCACAGTCTGACGCTCTCTTATGAAAGTAAGTGTGAAAATCTGCACGGTCACAATTGGATTATCACCGTCTATTGCCGTTCCAAAGAGCTGAATGCCGACGGGATGGTGGTGGACTTCAGTCACATCAAACAGGTGGTGAAGGGAAAGCTGGACCACCGAAACCTCAACGAAGTGCTTCCCTTTAATCCCACTGCTGAGAATATTGCCCGCTGGATATGCGAGCAGATTCCGACTTGCTACAAAGTCGAAGTTCAGGAGTCCGAGTCGAACGTTGCCGTCTATGAGGAAGATTAACGAGATATTTTATAGTTTGCAGGGCGAGGGGTGTCACACGGGTACTCCGGCTGTGTTCATCCGTTTTTCGGGCTGCAACTTGAAGTGTTCTTTCTGCGATACAAGGCACGAGGAAGGGACGATGATGTCCGACGAGGAAATTCTGGAAGAAGTAAAGAAGTATCCTGCCGTCACGGTGATACTGACAGGCGGAGAACCTTCCCTCTGGATTGACCGGGAGTTTGTAGACCGCCTGCACCAAGCAGGCAAGTATGTCTGCATCGAGACGAACGGCACGCGCCCGTTGCCGGATAATATCGACTGGGTAACCTGCTCGCCCAAGCGAGGGGTGGACTTGGGAATTACCCGTATCGATGAAGTGAAAGTGGTGTATGAGTGGCAGGATATTGCGGTGTACGAACTGCTTCCTGCCGAACATTTCTTCTTGCAACCCTGTTCGTGCAGCAATACCGCCGAAACCGTGAATTGCGTAATGCAACATCCCAAGTGGCGGCTAAGTTTGCAGACGCATAAACTGATAGATATCCAGTAAGGGAATTACCGGATACTGTTATCTCTGCGATTTGTACTCATTCGGGGTGTAGCCGGTATTTTTCTTGAAGGTGCAGCTGAAGTGCTGCGAATATTGAAATCCCAGTTCGTATGCAATCTGGCTGATGGTCTTGCTGGTTCCTAATATCCTTTCTTTCGCCAAGTCCATAATCTTATTCTGGATATACTCTTGTGCCGTTTTTCCGGTCTCTTTCTTTATCAGGTCACCGAAATAGTTGGGAGACAGATACATCTTGCCTGCAAAGTATTTCACGGTGGGCAAGCCTTCCCGTTGGGGCAGTTCGCTTTGGAGATACTCGTCCAGAAGTTGCTCGAACTTGATGAGTACATCCTTATTCGAGTCGGAGCGAGTGATAAACTGGCGTTCGTAGAAGCGCATACAGTAATCGAGCAATAATTCGATGTTCTTGGATATCAGTTGTTTGCTATGCTTGTCTATGGAGTGTTCCAGTTCCATTTGTATCTTTTCGAGACAATCCATGATGATGCCCTTCTCTTATTCCGAGAGGTGGAGTGCTTCTGCCGAGTCGTAGGAGAAGAAGGAGTAATGCTTGACTTCCTGCCCTAAGGATGCTCCCTTAATCAGGTCGGGATGAAAGAGTATTCCGCGTGCCAAAGGTCTTGCTCCTTCTTCCAGCACGGTAGTCACCACTTGCCCGGGGGCGAAACAGACAACGGTGCCTTCCTGATAATCGTATATCTGCCGTCCGTATCGGATGTCTCCGCATCTGGTATCTTTCAGGAACAAGGCATATAGTCTGTAGTTGATGCGAAAATGGGTAGGCCATTGGGTGGCTTTGGACAGGTCGACAACCGTCACCAACGGATGCAATGTTTGCAGACCATACACCTTGTTATATTGGTCGACGGAATTGAGTTGTATGAATTCTTCCATAGGGCTATTTGTTTTTTATCTGCTCCAAAGGTAATTATTCTATTTGAATTATTTTTATCTTACAAGAAGGAAACCGTAATGCGGGTACAAACATCTGTAATTCATATACAATGTTCGAGGTATGCGGAGGTGTATGAATAAAAAAATAAGGCTGTATCAAAAAGACAGAGCAATGCTTCCATCTGTTTTCTTGATACAGCCTTATTCTTGTCTGCACGGGAGGAGAGGCTCGAACTCCCGACACCCGGTTTTGGAGACCGGTGCTCTACCAACTGAGCTACTCCCGTGTTTGCGGCTGCAAAGGTAATGGAAACTTTCAAATCTGCAAGCCTCCTGTGCTTTTATTTTAAGAGGAAAGTTGCTTACAATAGTTGTAAGTCCTGATACATAATGCGATAGGCTGCCGCTTTTTTTCTAAGGCAAGTGGGTAGGCTCTCGACGAAGAAGGCATCCGGTAGAGGCGCATGGGATATCCTTCGAAAAGGAACTCCGTGAAATCTCCTACCTTGGGTTCTTCCAGTGAGAACTGGGCGCAGAGTGTATCAGTGGCCTTCTGTCCGGTGGTGACGATAGCTTTGCATTCGGGTATCCGGTGCAGCAATGCGGGAATATCGGTGGGCTGAACAATTTCCAGGAACTTGTCGGAGGCATTGTCCTGTAGTCGTCGTACGGCAGAAGCCGTATCGAACAGGGTGATGCCTTTCTCATTCAGAAAGTCGACAAGGCTTTCTTTGCAGAATACCTTTCGTGCTTTGTCTACGAAATGGTCTTTATCATTAAAGAATAGTAACCTACAATCCGCCACATATCGTTGTTCCAGTTGGGGTAATAAAACTCCATAGATCAACGTTTCTTTTGCGGCGGAAAGCTCCCCAGCATCAGCAGACGGGCGTTGCCGGGGAGAAAAGGTTCCAGGGGATGCTGCTCTACTTCCATAATCTTTGTCTATATAGTTGAAATGATAAGACAAAGTTAATCAAAATCGGAATTGTCTGTTTTAATCTTGTGTGTACCGTAAAGACAATATTTGTCT
>JAJQAY010000041.1 GCA_021203515.1 Bacteroides sp.
ATTAGCAAAATGTTTGGGCAAGTCATAGAAAACAGGATGACAGATAGTATTGCTTACTATCACAGAAAATAAAAGTCCGTGTTCATCCGCCTAGTCCGTGTATCCGTCCGCTAAATTATCGTTTAGCCCCCGATTTGCCTAAATTACTAATTCGTAATCGCGATGCATCGCTTCGCCATCAACTCCTTTTTAAACAAATGGCTTACTTTTTCGTTATTCATATATATTATTCGCAAATATAGGCCGCCTCTTGGCATCATGCGAAGAAAAATTTGCTTCTGTATTAAGATTGCACTATATTTGCCCCCGAAAAAATAACTTAAACGTCGAATAACAATGAAAAAAGTATTTGTTTCTATTTGCATGGCAGCCGTATTAGTAGGCTTGTCATCTTGTGCATCAACCAAGAACGCAGCTACTCTTTCCTCTATAGGTGGCGAGTGGAATATCATCGAAATAAACGGCAGTGCCGTAGTGCCGGCTCCCGGACAGGAGTTTCCTTTCATCGGCTTCGATACGAAAACAGGTAAAGTATATGGTAATAGCGGTTGCAACCGCCTGATGGGCACTTTCGACGTGAATGCCAAGCCGGGCACTATCGACCTCGGCGCCTTGGGCAGCACGCGCATGATGTGCCCCGATATGACCTTGGAGAGAAATGTATTGTCGACCCTGGGTCAGGTGAAAAAATATAAGAAACTGGGAAAGGGCGATATGGCTTTGTGCGGCTCTTCCAACCGTCCCATTATCGTGTTGCAGAAGAAGGAAGTCAGCGTCAAGCTCTCCGACCTGAACGGCAAGTGGATGATAAGCGAAGCCGGCGGCGAGGCTATCCCCGACGGCATGGAGAAGCAGCCGTTTGTAGAGTTCAATATCCCGGAAATGCGCCTGCACGGCAATGCCGGTTGCAATATCATCAATGGCGCCATTCAGACGGACGGAACGAACCCGACGTCCATTTCCTTCCCGCAACTCATCAGTACGATGACGACCTGCCCCGACATGGCAGTTGAGGGCCGCGTGACGAAGGCTTTGAACGAGGCCCAGTCATTCGGCAAGCTGGCAGGCGGAGGCATCGGTCTTTATAATGCCGACAATACGCTGGTGATGGTGCTGGTGAAGAACTAAGCCTATAAACGAAGACGTGTAAAACTGAGATAAGCATTTCATTCTGTCATTCTGAACGCAGTGAAGAATCTCTTCTCTCATCATAAAGAGAGTAGATTCTTCGGGATAAAGCCCTCAGAATGACAGAATGAAATGCTTATCTCAGTTTTTTCATATACCTCTTTTTTATTTCTTCCTCAGTCCCGCCCGTATGCGGCTCAACGACTGGGGAGTGATGTACAGGTAAGAAGCCAGATATTTCAGCGGTACGTCTTGCAGCAGTTCCGGATTTCGTTCCATGAGAGCCAGATAGCGCTCCTTGGCTGTGGGCGGAGCCCCGTAGGCCAGCGCGGAGTAATCTACCGACAAGATTTCACGTTCGAATATCTTCCTGCCGAAGTTTGCCATTGCTATGGAGCGGGCGAAGAGTTCTTCCAGTTCCGCTTTGCCGATGCAGTAGGCCACGCTGTCGTTCACGGCTTCTATGCTGACTCGTGACGCCTTTCCGTCCACATATCCCCATGACGAGAAGGCAGCTTCGCCCGGCCCTACGAACCAGAGGGAAATCTCAGTCCCGTCCGCCAGATAGTAGGCCCGCCATATACCTTTCTTTATAAGATAGAAGTTTGAGTTCCGTTCTCCTTCCTGAATGACAACCTCGCCTTTGGGAAAGCTGATTTCGGTCATGTGAGACAGAAGCTCGGACAGACTCTGTTCGGGCAGTTTATACTTCTTGCAGAATTTCTTTATCATGGTTTCCATGCTGCAAAGATACGGAATTTCCCTTCTTCTTCCTTCGGCTGTTCATATAAATAATGAGGATGAAGAGGACTGTCAGCAGCTCTGCCAGCGGTGTGGCTAGCCAGATGCCCGGGTTTCCCATCATGAGTGGAAGACCGTAGAAGCAGACCGTCAGCAGGATGAAACCGCGCAGCAGGGTGATGAGTGTGGCATACCTGGCACGCTCCACGCTTTGGAAATATCCGATGGAAACAATGTTGACGGCAAAGAACACGAACCCCGTTGCATACAGTGGCAGCCCCTTCACGGCAATGTCATAAGCCGGATAGCTGCGGTCGATGAATAGGGCGACAATCTCGTGGCTGCACAAGGCGGTAATCAGCGCAAAGCAAGCCCCGCAGACCAGTGCGGTTTTCAGCGCAAGCAGATAGGTGCGGCGCACACGCTGCGTTTCATTAATCCCGTAGTTGAAGCTGATGATGGGCTGTGCCGACTGTGCAATGGCGTTGTATACC
The DNA here is from genome assembly GCA_021203515.1 of Bacteroides sp. Classification (GTDB taxonomy): domain Bacteria; phylum Bacteroidota; class Bacteroidia; order Bacteroidales; family Bacteroidaceae; genus Bacteroides. The sequence continues at coordinate 2,364 of JAJQAY010000041.1, forward strand.
ATAAATATAATAGGAAAGAAATAGCAGGCAATGCTGAATGCCGCCACTCCGTCCTCTTTCAGATACCGGATGAATACCTGGTTGCCGACAAACATCATGCAGGCTATCGCTATCTCGCACAAGAAGACGGAGGAACCCAACCGGCACATGTAGCCGATGTTCCTGGCAGTGAGCCGCATGCTTTTCTTGCTCAGTTTCACAAGGTAGAAGTGCAGGTCGTGGCGCGGATTTATCAGGTAGACGATAATCATCAGCGCTCCGACAGTGGTACCTATACCGCTGGCAAATGCCGCACCGAACATGCCCCAATCAAATACGAAGATGAACACATAGTCGAGGATGATATTCAGCACTGCCGCCACGATGTTGCACATCATGGCATAGTTGGGTGAGCCGTCTAGTCGCAAAAAGAACATGCCCGAATTGAGCAGGGCCGTAAAGACGGAGAAGGGCACAAACCACAACAGGTATTCCACCGCCAGCGGTAGCAACCGTTCCGTGCCTCCCAACCAACGCACTATCTCCGGAGCAAAAACACAGACTAGGGCGGAAGTGAGCAGCAGTAACAGAGACGACACAGCAACGGACTGAGTGATATTGATGCGTGCCGCCTTCACCTTCCCGTACGACAAATGGATGGATGCCACCACCGATGCACCCACTCCGAACATCAGCCCCACACCGGTTGAGAATAACCATATCGGGGCCACTATGTTTACAGCAGCAAGAGCGTCGTTGCCGATGCCTTTGCCCACGAATATGCCGTCGGTGATGACGAACAAGGCGGAGAATATCATCCCCAACACAGTAGGCAGCAATAGCTTGCGGAACAAGGCCGCAATGTTCATGTTCTTGAAGTCGATACTGTCTCTCATCTTTTCCATAATCTTTCTTTTATTATATGTATTACCTTGGGTTTGGTTCACCACAGAGGACACAGAGTCTCACAGAGTTCTATAGATTAAATCTGTGTTAATCTGTGTAATCTGTGGTTCAAAAAGAAAAAACTCTGTGAGACTCTGTGTCCTCTGTGGTGAACTAAAATCCCCTTTAAAACCTCGGCAAAAGTAGAGCTTTGGAGTGGGATAGGAATTAACAAATGGTAATTTCCGTCAGTAAGTGTAGAAACTGTTCTGCCAGATTGACAGTGCAGACTGTCATAATCATAAATTCACACCCCTTCTGAACAATTTGGCATAACGTTTGTCTTTTTATTGGCGTCTGCCAACGAGGCGGACACCGAAACTGAATAATAACAAATAAAATAATAACGATCATGGGAAAAATTATTGGTATTGACTTAGGAACTACAAACTCTTGTGTTGCCGTATTCGAAGGTAACGAACCTGTAGTAATTGCAAACAGTGAAGGAAAGCGTACAACTCCTTCCGTAGTGGCTTTCGTAGACGGCGGTGAACGCAAAGTGGGCGACCCCGCCAAGCGTCAGGTCATCACGAACCCTACCCGCACCGTGTTTTCAATCAAACGTTTCATGGGTGAAAACTGGGACCAGGTACAGAAAGAAATCTCCCGCATGCCTTATAAGGTAGTGAAGGGTGACAACAATACTCCGCGTGTAGACATCGACGGACGTCTTTACACTCCGCAGGAAATCTCTGCCATGATATTGCAGAAGATGAAGAAGACCGCCGAAGACTACTTGGGACAGGAAGTGACGGAAGCCGTTATCACCGTTCCGGCATACTTCTCCGACTCTCAACGTCAGGCAACGAAAGAAGCCGGTCAGATTGCCGGTCTGGAAGTAGAACGTATTGTGAACGAGCCGACTGCCGCTGCCCTTGCTTACGGTATCGACAAGTCTCATAAAGATATGAAGGTTGCCGTATTCGACCTTGGTGGTGGTACATTCGATATCTCTATCCTCGAATTCGGTGGTGGTGTGTTCGAAGTATTGTCAACCAACGGTGATACTCACCTCGGTGGTGACGACTTCGACCAGGTAATCATCGACTGGTTGGTTCAGGAATTCAAGAACGACGAAGGTGCCGACCTGACTCAAGACCCGATGGCAATGCAACGTCTGAAAGAAGCTGCTGAGAAGGCTAAGATTGAGTTGTCTTCTTCTACCAGTACCGAAATCAACTTGCCGTATATCATGCCGGTAGCTGGCGTGCCCAAGCACTTGGTGAAGACACTGACTCGTGCCAAGTTCGAGGCTTTGGCTCACAACTTAATTCAGGCTTGTCTGGAACCTTGTAAGAAGGCGATGAGCGATGCCGGTTTGAGCAATGCTGATATCGACGAAGTAATCCTCGTAGGTGGTTCTTCACGTATACCGGCTGTGCAGGAATTGGTTGAGAAGTTCTTCGGCAAAACCCCTTCCAAGGGCGTAAATCCGGACGAAGTAGTAGCCGTAGGTGCTGCTGTACAGGGTGCCGTTTTGACGGATGAAATCAAGGGTGTTGTATTGCTGGATGTCACTCCGCTGTCTATGGGTATCGAAACTATGGGTGGTGTAATGACGAAGTTGATTGACGCCAATACGACCATTCCTTGCAAGAAGAGCGAGATATTCTCTACTGCTGCCGACAACCAGACGGAAGTTACCATCCACGTATTGCAGGGTGAACGTCCGATGGCTGCACAGAATAAGTCAATTGGTCAGTTCAACCTGACAGGTGTTGCTCCGGCCCGTCGTGGTATTCCTCAAATCGAGGTTACGTTCGACATCGACGCCAACGGTATCTTGAATGTATCTGCCAAAGATAAGGCTACCGGTAAGGAACAAGCCATCCGCATCGAAGCTTCCAGCGGCTTGAGCAAGGAAGAAATCGAAAAGATGAAAGCCGAAGCCGAAGCCAATGCCGAAGCAGACAAGAAGGAGCGCGAAAAGGTTGACAAGCTGAACCAAGCCGACTCTATGATTTTCACTACTGAAAATCAGTTGAAGGAATTGGGCGATAAGTTGCCTGCCGACAAGAAAGCTCCGATTGAAGCCGCTTTGCAGAAACTGAAAGATGCTCATAAGTCTCAAGACCTCGCTGCTATCGATACTGCTATGGCCGAACTGAATACTGCTTTCCAAGCTGCCAGCGCTGAAATGTATGCACAGAGTGGTGCTCAGGGTGGTGCACAAGCCGGCCCTGACATGAATGCCGGACAAGCCGGTGGTGCTCAGGATGACAGCAAGCATGGCGATAATGTGCAGGATGCTGACTTCGAGGAAGTGAAATAAAGATTAGGAAATAATATGAATGGAAGAGCCGTAAGTCATTGACTTACGGCTCTTTTGCTTTTGTAAAGAAAGAGATATACATACTCGGATAATGTTTTGATACATGGATTGAGGAATTAATATCCTCTTTTATTGTTCAAATAAAAACAATCATGTACTTTTGCCGATGTATTAACATTACTTTGAAGAAATAAAACATGAAAACGTATATCAATTTTTTAATGAAGAAAGCAATATTCATTGTTATGATTTTAAGTCTGATATCGTGTACACCGATACTTGAGAAAAAGTATGATGAAACATTACAGGAAGAAGACCTTGTAGAGGTGGCAAAGCAAATCTCTCCTGAGGAACTGCAGTTATTGAAAGAGTATATTCTTGAAAAAAACGAAAAGGGGGATGTTTATTTAAAAATATACACGTATCAGGAACTTTTAAATATGGCTAAGTATGCAAAGATTGCAGAAGAAAAGCACAGGCAGGCAGAAGAAGAAAAGCAGAAAATAATAAAGGAAAACACCGAATTGCTTTGCAATAAAAAATGGAAAACCATACAACATGAATTTATCGTTCCCGATTACGCTGACGAGTCTTCAGACTCTGCTTATGTGTTTTCTGTAAATGAGAAAGTACTAACCGCCATGGCCGATGCAAGGCGCAAAATATATTCAAGTGACGGGACTTATAAAACCCTCCTACGGAATAAAGAATCATCTACAGGTACTTGGGAATTTACAGATACAGACCGGATTGTGGAAACAAGGCCCGAGGAGTCTCCTAGTCTGTATTCAAATGTTAGAATAAGGGGGATGAAAGAACCGACATATATTCTGGATATCATACAATTGGATAAAGATGCCCTTAGCTACACAGAAAAGCAAGTCAGTACTTATGCTCCTACCCATAACATGGTTACTTATATAGTGATGGTTGCCAATTAACTTTTATATCTCAGAATTAAATCTAAATACTAAAATTGAAGAAAACATGCTTAAAAGAAAATTGTATTCGCTGACAGGTATGGCCACTGCCCTTACCTTACCGGCTGCAGCATTGGGGCAAGTAATGCCTCAGCAGCCTAATATCATTATTATCGAGGCCGATGATTTGGGGTTTGGAGACTTGAGTTGCTACGGTGCAACCTCTATTCAAACTCCCGGTATGGACCGGATGGCAAATGAAGGACTACGCTTCACTGACGGACATTGTACTGCTACCACTTCCACTCCAAGCAGTTACTCTTTATTGACTGGAATGTATCCGTGGACAAACCTGGATGCAAAGATACTTCCGGGTAATGCCGCATTGATTATCGATACGAGGAGAGTGACCTTGCCCAAGGTGATGCAACAAGCCGGCTACGTCACCGGAGCCGTAGGCAAATGGCATTTGGGACTGGGTGATGGCGCTGTTGACTGAAATAAGAGAGTATATCCGGGAGCCAAAGAAGTAGGTTATGACTATTCATTTATACAAGCAGCTACCAACGATCGCGTTCCTTGCATTTTTATCGAGAACGGCATGGGTGTGGGGCTGCAAGCCGATGACCCGCTTTATGTGAGCTATCGGGAGAACTTTGCCGGAGAACCTACCGGGAAAGATAATCCCGAGTTACTGCGTATGCATCCCAGCTTGGGACATGCAGGCTCTATCGTAAACGGAGTTCCGCGTATCGGTTTCCAAAAGGGAGGGAAAGCTGCCCAATGGAGAGACGAGGATATGGCTGAACTGTTCCTGAACAAAGCGAAGAAATTTCTGAAGGATAATAAGGATAAGCCTTTCTTCTTATACTATGGTCTGCATCAGCCTCATGTGCCCCGTGTGCCGAACGAACGGTTTGTCGGAAAGTCGGGTATGGGCCCTCGTGGCGATGTTATTCTGGAAGCTGACTGGTGTGTATCCGAGTTTTTGAAGGAAATGGATAAACTGGGACTGACAGAAAATACATTGGTTATTCTGACGAGTGATAACGGTCCGGTATTGGACGACGGTTATAAGGATGAGGCGGAAGAACTGGTGGGCACGCATAAACCGGCCGGCCCTTATCGCGGTTGGAAAACAGAGATGTATAATGGAGGTACTTGTATTCCTTTTATTCTCAGATGGCCGGCAGTTGTGAAACCGGGAGTCTCCAATACTTTCGTCAGCCAGATGGACTTGCTTGCATCATTAGCTGCATTGACGGGACAGACCTATTCTGAAAAGACGGACAGCCAGAATACGCTGTCTGCTTTCCTGGGTCTTAGTGAGAAGGGACGCAAGGAAATGGTGATAGAGGGTATGTTCGACTATGCTTTCCGGCAGGGAGATTGGGTGATGATCCCTCCTTATCCGGGTGTAGGAAAGGTTTACCAACTCTATAATATAAAGAAAGACCCCGGTCAGAAAGAAAACTTGGCAGACAAAGAACCTCGTTTGTTGAGGCAAATGATGATGCGCTTCGAGCAGTTGAAGCGTGAGACGGGGAAAATAACGAACTATTAGTTTCTAAATAAAAAGTATCATGGCACCACAGATTACACAGATTATCTATAAATTCAATCTGTGTTAATCTGTGTAATCTGTGGTGCCTTTTATCTTTTCTTCATTACACTGTTTACCACCCGTATCGAAGACACTAGCTTATTGGTCGAAGTAAACACATCCACATTCCATACATGCGAGGAGTGCCCCTTGTGCACAATCGTTGCCACAGCCCGCACGGTGTCACCTTCGTGTGCCGAAGATATGTGATTTCCACTAACTTGCATCCCTACAACAATCTCATCCGGTTGGCAGGTTATCATGGACCCCAGCCCGGCAACAGTTTCCGCCAATGCAAGCGTGGCGCCTCCGTGCAGAATACCGAAAGGTTGGCGGGTACGTTGGTCTACCGGCATCGTCGCCTCCACCCGGTCTTCCGAAGCATACGTATATTGAATGCCCAAATTGCCCATCAACGCATGACGTGCACGCTCGTTCAGCAAGTCGAGTGGAATTTCTGCAGCATGTATATCCGCCAAAATCATTTTCTCAACCGCCAGGGCAACGCCGTCTTCTTCATTGGAAGCAGTCACGTAGTCGGCACAGACTTTCACCGAGTCTTCCGAATGTCCCATCGCTATTCCTAAGCCGGCTATCTGAAGCGTCGTCACGTCGCACACTCCGCCACCAATGGCAATGACCTCTTCCCGCTTGATGTCCAGTTGTGCCAACAATGCTCCCAGGCTGTTCGCCTTATCCACTCCGCATGGCACTACTTCAAGGAAATAAGGCTCGGAACGGAATACATCCAAAGTACCGTTGAGGCGTCTTCTCCAATGCTCTTCCAGTCCGGTCAGGGCTTCCTCGTCATCACTTACCAGCATACATTTGCAGGGGCAAAATCTATAGCGGTTGAGAATTCCTCTTCCTTGATTACTTTCAGGTTATTCAACCGGGCTTCACTTTGGATATGTTCATCCTCTTGGTTGTTGGTAAAGATGGTATCTTCGTGGTAGGTGAATAGCGCAAAATTATTCTTGCGTGCCTTCTTTTCCAGATAAGGTAACATTTCCGGATTAATCCGCCGTTCGAACAAGACTTCCCCATTCTGCGCATTGATAACCTGGCAACCGTTGTAAGAGAGGATAAATCCCCCGTAATTGCCGAATTCAAGCGCTTTGGCCAGCGGCATCAGCCCGTAGGTGGGTCTGCCGGATGCCAGCACAATACGTACTCCCATTTGTTGTACTTTCAGCAAGGACGCCAATGTACGTCTGCTGATTTCTTTCGCATTATTGAGCAGTGTCCCGTCTACATCGAGGACTAATAATTTGAATTTCATGATGGTTGTCATTTAGTTTAGGTAACAAAGTTAGAAAAAAGGGCAGTTAAAAAGAAAAGATTTGATTTATAAATTGATAAAACTTCTTATGATCTTTTTATTCGCTTTTCCACAATATATTTCTATCTTTGCCGAAGTTTTGTTTCGCAGCCTCTATTCGGGGGCTCGGATGAAAAGGGAATCGGGTGAAAGTCCCGAACAGTCCCGCTGCTGTGAGTTTCATAGGGGATGTATCACACTTTATGCCACTATTCTGAAGGATGAATGGGAAGGCGGTACATCGGAAACGAGTCAGAAGACCTGCAAAACGTTCGCCTCTTGTGTCTTCGAGGAAAGGATACGAGAAATATAAGTTATAATCTACTTTTTATGATAAAAAGCAATCTATCTCGTTATATTCGGGTACGATTTTTAGTGTGTTTCCTTGTGGCATGCACCTGTCTGAACTTACATGCTCAAGAGTTGGGAGACACCATTACCGGAAAAGTACATGCCATTCCGGAAGTCGGTGTGAAATGGCGTCGTGTATCTCCTGCGCTCACATCGACTGCACCGCTGCAGCAAATGAAAAAGGCTGAAATGGAACGGCTGGGCGTGTTGGATGTAGCCGATGCTGTTCGTCATTTCTCCGGAGTCAGTGTAAAAGATTACGGTGGAATTGGCGGACTGAAAACAGTGTCCGTACGCAGTTTGGGGGCGCAGCATACGGCGGTTAGCTACGACGGAGTGACGGTAAGTAATTGCCAGTCCGGGCAAGTCGATGTTTCCCGTTTTTCTTTGGATAATGTATCGGAACTTACGCTAAGTATCGGGCAGAGCGATAATATTTATCAGACGGCGAGGATGTTTGCTTCTGCCGGTGTATTGAGCATTGAAACAGCAAAGCCGGATTTCAATGAACGTCCGTTCCGGTTGATAGCTAATATGAATGCCGGTTCTTACGGACTTGCCAATCCGTCATTATTCTATGCGCAAAAGTTAAACCGTATTTTCAGCCTTACGGGTTATGCGAATTATTTGCGGGCGGACGGCAACTATCCTTTTAAACTGAAAAACGATACTAAATGGATAGATGCCAAGCGAAATAACAGCGATATAGAGGCTTATCGAGCCGAAGTCAATCTGTTTGTCACTTTGAACGGCAAGCAGGATTTGAAGGTCAAAGCCTATCTTTTTAATTCGGAAAGAGGACTGCCGGGAGGCGTAATTTATGATAATGCCTATGCTGCCGAACGGCTCTACGACCGCAACTATTTCGGTCAGGTGAAATATGAAAATCGCTTTTCCGAGAAGTGGAAACTGCAAGCTAGCGGAAAATTCAATTATACATGGAACCGCGACTATAATAAAGAGTCTTCAGGCATTACCGATGACCGTTTCCGGCAGACGGAGACTTATTTATCGGCTACTCTATGGGCTGAACCGGTGAAGGGCTTGTCTTTCTCGTTGGCGCAGGATTTTGCTTATAATTATCTGTCAACCACTTTGGAGAATAATCAGTCACCGGAGCGATACACGTACCTGGCTGTTGCCGCTGCCCGTTACGACAATAACCACTTCTCTGCTACGGCTTCTCTGCTGAATACTTTCATCACGGAGAATGTGCGTACCGGTGATGCTGCCGATGACCGGAAGCATCTTTCGCCTGCCGTCAGTTTGTCATGGAAACCTTTTGATTTCAGATTGCGCTTCAGGGCTTCTTATAAGGATATATTTCGGGTGCCGACATTCAATGATTTATATTATTTGCGAATAGGGAATTATAAGCTAAAGCCGGAAACTACCAGGCAGGTTAACTTGGGTACGACTTGGAGTTCCGCTTCATTAGGTCTCATTGATTATTTGAGTTTGTCGGTAGATGCTTATTACAATAAAGTGGAAGATAAGATTGTAGCAATGCCCACAATGTTCATTTGGAAAATGGCTAACCTGGGCAAAGTCGAGACTATAGGCACGGATGTGAATTTAGCTGCCGAGGTAGAATTGGGCAAGCATTATAAGGTCTATCTTATGGGTACTTATAATTATGTGCAGGCAGAAGATATTACAGATCGTAACAGCAAGCTATGGCGAAATCAGATAATATACACTCCGAAGCATTCCGGTTCGGGCAGCTTGACGCTGGAAAATCCTTATGTCAACATCACATACAATCTGCTGTATGCTTCCGAGCGCTATTCCATTGCTCAAAATATACCAGCCAACCGCATAAAGCCGTACACCGACCATGGTATTTCCCTTTCGCGTACTTTTAAATGGAAGAAACAATCGTTGCGCGTGCAGGTGGATGCTTTGAACTTGAGTGATAAGAATTATGAAATAGTACGTTACTATCCCATGCCGGGGCGTAACTACAAAATAACAATCAATTATTATTTATAAACAAACTAAAAAAGAGACTATGAAAAAGTATTGGTACAAAGTAGTATTTTTAGCTGTAGCATTAGGTGCGTTTACGGCTTGTGACGACGACAACGATGATGTTACACCGCCTCCTCCTATGACTACCACCGGAGCTTATGTCATTAATACAGGAAATTGGAATGCGAACAATGGCTCTGTGCAATGGTACGATGTGGATACTAAAAAAGCCGGTAGTGACTTGTTTGCCGCAGCCAATGGTGTGGGTATTGGCGATGCACAAGATTTGTGTGTGTACGGTTCTAAAGTATATATTGCATGTACTTCTTCAGCCAAGATTGAAATTGTAAACAGAAAAAGTTTCAAGAGAGAAGCGACTTTAAATCTGGCGAACAATACAGGTGAACCCATCAATCCGCGCTATTTGACTGCAACCGGCGGAAATGTTTACTTTACGTTGTATGATGGAACGGTGTCCAAGATAGATACTGTTAGCTTGAAAGTTACTGCGACAGCAGAAGTAGGCGACCATCCGGAGGCACTGACTGCTGCCGATGGTAAATTGTATGTAAACATTTCAGGTTATGGTAGTGAAGATAAGATAGCAGTTGTCAATCTTGCTTCTTTTGCTAAGACGAAAGATATTAAGGTGTTGCTGAACCCTTATGATGTTAGCTTTACCGGTGAAGATGGAAAAGTGTATTTCATTTCCTGCGGCGACTTTGGCAAAACTATTCCCAGCACACTGCAATGCATTGACCCTGCCACGGATCAAGTTGAGTCTGTTTGTAAAGCTAGTAAGGCTGTGATGAAGGGTAGAAAGATTTATTTCATTTATGCTGATTACTATTTAGACGATGACAGCAAACTTATCGGAGTATATGATATGGATACTAAGAAAACTACTGAATTTGTAGCCTTCAGTACTTTCCAAAATCCGGGATTTATTGCTGTAGACCCGATTTCGGGTGATGTGTTCATTGGCGACCAACCGAATTCTGCACTGAATGATGTATATGTATATGGCAGTGACGGTACATCCAAAGGTCAGTTTGAAACCGGATATTATACTACCGGTATGCGTTTTGTAACAGAATAAGGATATGAGGCAAATTTCTCTCTTTTCTATGCTTTGGATTATAGTGTTACTTCTTTCTGCTTGCGGTGGAAGAAGTAACACTTCTTCTGCTTCCGAACAAGGCGATACCATCGCTTTGCGCTATGCCGACAACCTGACTTTGGTCGATTATCCCGACTACACCGTTACCACCTTGCGCAATCCCTGGGACACGCTGAAAACCCTGCATACTTATATACTGGTACCTGCATCCAAGCCCGTCCCTGCGCATTTGCCGAAAGGCACCATTGTGCGCACGCCGCTTTCGAGAGCAGTCATTTACTCGTCTGTGCATTGCGGATTGGTAGGCCGGTTGGGTGCTTTCGGCAGCATCGGCGGAGTATGCGACTTGAAATATATCAAACTACCGGCCGTGCAGGAAGGAATTGCCAAAGGAACGATTGCAGATTGCGGTGACGGCATGAATCCCGATATGGAGAAGATTATCGACCTGCATCCCGATGCCATTCTGCTTTCTCCCTTTGAAAACAGCGGAGGCTACGGCCGTGTGGAGAAACTGGATATTCCTATTATAGAATGTGCTGACTATATGGAAACTTCTGCCCTGGGCCGTGCCGAATGGATGCGTTTCTATGGATTGCTGTTTGGTGCGGTTTCGCAAGCCGATAGCTTGTTTGCCGAAGTAGACAGTTGTTATCAGCAACTCAAGATGCGTGCGTCGCTATCATCGGTATCCCTATCCGTTATCAGCGAACTGAAAAACGGGTCGGCCTGGTATGTACCGGGTGGACGCAGCACGATAGGACGTTTATACAGCGATGCCTGCGGACAGTATGTGTTTGCCGACGACCAACATAGCGGCTCCGTGCCACTGGCCTTTGAAACAGTGTTCGATAAGGGCGGTGAAGCAGATGTGTGGATTATCAAATACAATCGCAGCCGGGATATGACCTATGCCGACCTGAAAGCCGATTATATCGGATACACCGGCTTCAAAGCCTTCAAAACGCGGAATATATACGGTTGCAACACGGCAAATGTTCCTTTCTATGAGGAAACGCCGTTTCGTCCCGATTATCTGCTGTCGGATTTGATACAGATTTTTCATCCTGAAATAGGAGATTTGGGTGGTTTGCGCTACTTTTGCAAACTGAATGAGTAAAGGTTGGAAATACGGCATCGGTTTGGGGGCAATTATTCTGTTGCTCTTCATAGCCAATTTGCTGGCAGGTTCGGTTTCAATTCCACCTGCCGATGTTTTCCGTATTCTCCTGGGAGGCGAAGGCGGAAAAGCCAGTTGGAGTTTCATCCTTTGGGAGTCCCGGTTGCCCCAGGCATTGACGGCGCTCCTTTGCGGTGGTGCATTGGCAGTCTGCGGATTGATGTTGCAGACAGCTTTTAAAAATCCGTTGGCAGGACCGTCCATCCTCGGAATTAACTCCGGAGCGAGTTTGGGAGTGGCATTCGTGATGCTATTCTTCGGTGGAAGCATCGCCGCAGGCACTTTCAGTCTGTCCGGGTTCTTCTCCGTCCTGATGGGCGCCTTTATAGGGGCGATGCTGATTATGGCGCTTATTCTCTTCTTTTCCACTCTCCTGAAGAGCAATATCATGTTGCTGATAACGGGCATTATGATAGGCTACATCGCATCCTCCGCCATATCTCTGCTCAATTTCTTTGCCACGGCAGAGGGGGTACAGTCCTATATGATATGGGGTATGGGGAATTTTGGCGGTGTTTCCTTGCAGCAGATGCCAGCCTTTGCATTGGTCACTGTAGCCGGATTGTTCGGCTCGCTACTGCTGATAAAACCTCTGAATGCCTTGCTCTTGGGAGAACGCTATGCCGAAAACCTGGGAGTGAACATACGCCGCGTGCGTAACTGGCTCTTGATTATTACCGGACTTTTGAGCGCCATTACCACCGCTTTCTGCGGTCCGGTTGCCTTTGTCGGTCTGGCTGTACCCCACGTGGCCCGCATGATTTTGGGCACTGCCAATCATAACTCCCTGCTGCCCGTCACGATATTGAGTGGTGGTGCGGTGGCTTTGCTTTGCAACCTGATTTGCGTCTTGCCGGGCGAGGCAGGCATCATCCCCCTGAATGCGGTTACTCCGATAATCGGAGCACCGGTTATTATTTACGTTATCATCAGTCAAAGAAATCCGCAACATTTTAACTGATTTTCTTGCATAAATTCGTAGGGTATTTCTATCTTAGTTGCTCTTAGTAGTAGAAACCCCTTAAAAGAGATACTCTATGAAAAAGATTGCAGGATTTATACTCGGATGTTTGTTCGCATTCCTATTTGCCGGAGCCACTCCGCTATTGGCGCAGGATGCAGCAGTGAACGACCTCATTATCGCCGGTGTCGTACGGAATAAAGATAGTCGCAAGAAACTTGAGAACGTAAATGTGTCCGTGGTAGGCACCAATATCGGAACAGTAACCAATGCCGACGGTACATTTTCTCTCAAAGTGACGGAAGCCGAAGCCTATCGGGGCTTGGAAGTCTCCCACATCGGCTATCTCAATACGCGTCTCTCGCTGGAAGAACTGGAACGCCGCAATGAACTGACCGTGTGGATGACGCCTGCCCCCAATCTCCTGAACGAGATTGTCGTCTACGGCAATAATCCGCGTGTCATTGTAGAAGAAGCCATCAGGAAAATTCCGCAGAACTATGCTGGCAGTGATAATATGCTGACCGCTTTCTACCGGGAAACCGTTCAGAAACGCCGTCGCTATATCAGCGTGTCCGAGGCTGTTACGGAAGTCTATAAAACAGCCTATAGCGACCGTGAAGCGGACAGGGATAGGGTGCGCCTGCTGAAAGGAAGGCGTTTGCTAAGCCCGAAGCTAAGTGATACTTTATCGGTTAAAGTTATAGGCGGGCCCAACCTGTCAATCTATCTGGACATTGTGAAGAACGGCGACGCTTTGTTGAGCATGGGCAATCTGGACTACTACGAATTTTTCATGGAAGAACCCGTCAACCTGGACAACCGTATGCAATATGTAATCAGTTTCCGTCCGCGCGTCAGCCTGATGTATGCGCTGTTTATAGGGAAGCTGTACATCGACTACGAGAAGCTGTCCTTCACCCGTGCCGAATTTGCTTTGGACATGGCAAACCGTGCGAAAGCCGTGCAGGCCATCCTGCATAAGAAGCCGCTTGGACTGCGGTTCAAGCCTCAGGAAGTAACCTATCTTGTCGCCTATAAGCAACAAGGGGAAAAGACTTATCTGAATTATATCCGGAACGTCATCCGCTTCAAGTGCGACTGGAAAAAGAAGTTATTCTCCGCCAGCTACACCGCTTTCTCCGAAATGGTGGTGACGGACAGAACGGAACACGTATCGGGCGCTATTCCCTATAAAGCATCGTTCAAGGAGAAACAGATATTCTATGATGTAGTCGATGAATACTGGAATGAAGACTTCTGGAAGGACTATAACATTATCGAGCCTACCGAGTCTTTGGAACACGCCGTAGATAAATTGAGGAAAACGATCGGGCATGCTGAATGAACTCATACTACTAACTAAAATCAGAGAGGGCGACATAAAGGCTTTCGAGGAAGTTTTCCGCCGCTATTATTCCTCTCTTTGCTGGTATGCTGCGGGGATTACGGGCACTATGGAGTCTGCCGAGGAGATTGTAGAAGAACTGTTTTACGTGCTGTGGAAGAATAGGGAACGGTTGCAGATATTCCAGTCTGTCAAAAGCTATCTCTACCGGTCTGTGCGGAACGAGGCTGTTCAATATTGCGAACACCGGGAAGTCAGGGAACGCTATCGCAACTCCGTACAAGCAGCGGGGCAGGAGCAAGGAGAAACGTCCGACCCGCACCGCCAGTTGGAGTATAAAGAGCTTCAAACACTGATACGGCATACTCTTGACAAACTTCCCGACCGTAGGCGCCGCATCTTCAAGATGCACCGCATGCAAGGAATGAAATATACGGAGATTGCCCTGTCGCTTTCACTTTCCGTCAAGACGGTGGAGGCGGAAATGACAAAGGTGCTCCGGACTTTACGAAACGAAATAGACAATTATATCCAGATAAAATGATGGAATTGAATAAAGAAAAGATAAGAACTGATAAAGCATGGAAACGACTTAATGCGCGTTTCGATAAAGACGGTTTGCTGCCGGAAACGAGGAGTGACCGGACAGGCAGTAGGCTGTTCCTGAAGTGGGGAGCAGTGGCGGCTGTGATAGCCGGAGCCGTTTGCTGCGTGGCGTTGTGGATGTTGCCCTCGCAGGAAATCGACCCGCAAAATCTGGTGACGCAAGAAAACCGGGAGAAAGCCACTTTGGTGAAAACGCTCGAAGACGGCTCGGTCATCTATCTGGCGCAAGAGAGTACGTTGCAATATCCGGAGCATTTTGCTGCCGATAAGCGGAAGGTGAATTTGCAGGGAGAGGCCTTCTTCGACGTGGCAAAGAAGTCCGAACAAGCCTTCCTGGTGGAGACGAAGAAAGTGCGTGTCGAAGTATTGGGAACTGCTTTTGATGTCCGGAGCAAGAAGGAGGACGCCTTCAGCCTGTCGGTACGCCGCGGACGTGTAAAAGTCTCTTTGAAAGAAGGCGGACAGAACGTGTTTGTAAAGGCGGGCGAGACGGTTACGTTGGAGAATAACAGTTTAATATTAACCGTTACCGGACATTCCGGAGGTTTCGACCGATACACCAAAAACATACGTTTCAAGGATGAATGCCTTGAAGACGTGTTGCGGGCAGTCAACCGGGAGTCTTCCGACTGGCAGATAGAGACCAGCTCGCCGGCCTTGGGCAAAAGGAAACTAACGGTAGAATTTTCGGATAGCTCGCCGGAAACGGTTGCCGAACTAATTTGTTGGACTTTCAACCTGAAGAGTAGTCGTCAGGGGAATAAAATAGTTCTGTCGGAATAGTTGTTATAACATGAAAACATATCGTTTTATAGTCATTCTTTTGGGAATGCTTTTCATTGCTGGCAATGTGAAGGCAGACGGTGGTGATGTGCTGGAAAGCATTGTCCGCCTGCCCAAAACCAAAGAAACGGTGTACATTCTGCTGGGAAAAATCTCAGAGCAATCGGGCTATCTCTTCATCTACGACAGCCGGATTATCAACAACGACTCCATCGTAAAAGTCAGGAAGAAAAGCTGCTCCGTGCGGCAGGCCATTTATGAGATAACCGGCAATAAGCACCTTGAACTGAAGGTATTAGGCAATCATATATTAATTACACAGACAGTAGTGGAAGCAACGGGTGGGAGAGTGGCAGTCCCTTCTTCCCGCCCGTCATCCTCCGTCCTTACCGGCGTTCTGCTAGACAAGGAGACCGGAGCGCCATTGTCAATGCCTCCGTCTTTGTACAAGGAAGTTCCATCGGCAATATCACCAACGGGAATGGCGAGTTCAGACTTCATCTGCCCGATTCCCTGAAAGATGTCACTCTTTCTTTTTCCCACTTGGGCTATGTGGCGCAAAATGTGGAAGCCACAGTCCTGACAGGACGCAATAACACGCTGAGCCTGGAACCGAAAGTTATTCCCCTGCAAGAAGTGCTGATACGCCTAGTCGACCCCAAGAAACTACTGCGCGAAACTATGGAGCGCCGACGCGAGAATTACTCGTCCGAACCTGTTTATCTGACTACTTTTTATCGGGAAGGAGTGCAGGTGAAGAATAAATTCCAGAGCTTGACGGAAGCTGTTTTCAAAATCTATAAGTCATCGGTTATGTATTCCGATGCTCCCGACCAGGTGAAACTCCTCAAGATGAGTCGGATTGACAATCGCGAAGTGACGGATAGCTTGGTTGCGAAAATCAAATCCGGTGTCGATGCCTGCCTGCAACTGGACATCATGAAGAACATCCCCGATTTCCTCTCTCTTGAAGCAGGCGATGGTAACGAACTCTATGTCTACACTTCCGGCGATATGGTTTCAGTAGACGACAGGATTGCCCGCGTTGTCAGTTTCGAGCAGAAGCGCGGCATAAAAGAACCTCTGTTTTGCGGCGAACTCTATATCGACTCCGAAAATAGCGCTTTGTTGCAAGCCCGTTTTGAGTTCCAACCGAAATATGTGAAAGATGCTACCCGCCTTTTTGTAGTGCGGCAGGCGCCAACGCTCAAACTAACCACTCAAAAGATTGCCTACACTGTCTCCTACAAGTGTTGGAACGGCACTTACTACATCCACCATATTCGCGGCGACCTTTATTTTAAGATGAAGAGGAAGCGCACCTTGTTCAGTAACCCCACTCTGTACACTTGGTTTGAGATGGTGACCTGCCGGGTAGACAATGAAAACGTCACCCGCTTCCCCCGTTCGGAGCGAATGTCCACCCACACGGTGCTTGCCGATACCGACTTCAAGTATGACGAAAGCTTTTGGGAAGATTTCAACTTCATTCCGATGGAAGAAGAATTGAGCAAAATCATCGAAAAGGTGGCGTTGAAGATAGAAACAACGGAACTTCCATAATGCATTTGTTTCTCAAACATTTGCACGGTCATTATAGGGAATTTAGTATGAATTTGTTTCCATCTTGTTTTTTATTGTATTTTTGCGGTCGGTATTAGTTTTTAATTTAAAAGATTGTAACGATGAAATTACCAGAAGACCCGATGATGCTTTATAGCTTCGTCAACTTGAAATTACGTGATTTCTATCCTTCGCTCGATGCTCTCTGCGAGGATATGAATGTGGAAAGAGAAGAGATTATCCGGAAATTGAAGATGGTAGGGTTTGAGTATAATCCTGCACGAAACAGATTTTGGTAATCGCTGTAAACTTATAAATGAATGAGCAGAGCCCGTTCTAACAGTTAGTGTTAGACGGGCTCTACTCTTTCTTGAAATCATAAGACTTTCATTAAGGTTCATCCAGATAGTGTACGATAATTCCGGATCAGTTGCAAAACCTGGTGGATGCTTTCTGTGAGTTGTGTAATACTAACTATTATTCATACCGGAATGGTTATGAATCAAATGTCTTCACCACAGAAGGTACCCACCAAGTTTTACGACTAATTCTAAATAACATTAGTAAGCGGCAATAACAGATAACAGTACCAGAAAGAAAGCAAAAAAACTTTTCTGCTGACATTGCCGTTTCCGTAAATGTAGTAAAATAGAATTTGCGTGTATAAAAACAGAATGAATATAACGGAATATTGCATAATATCCAACGTTTATGCAGTATTGGGTAGCAAAAAGTTGATATCCTGGTAGTAGTATGTTCACTTCTCAGTAGTAGTATGTCAACTTCCTACTAGTAGTTTATTAACTTCCCCGGTGAGGAACGTTCCGTTCCTCACCGGGGAACCTTATTTTCTCCACCGGGGAACGAGGCGAAAGGTATCACAGAGCGCTTTGAAACTCCATTTGAAACGGGTATATTTCAGTATTCTACTGGCAGTCTGTCGATTACAAAAATCCGTTCGCGTTTTTACGCCTACAAGGATAGTCGGACGCAAATAGCGCATTCTGACGCAAGTAGAAATGCAAAATGTCAAAATGAAACTTTTATTCATACCGAGTTAGAAATGAAGGAAATGATAAGCAATACTATTTGTCATCCTGTTTTCTATGACTTGCCCAAACATTTTGCTAATTAATTTTCGGGCAAGTCATAGAAAACAGGATGACAGATAGAACCGATAAATCCCTATTTAACTCAAAACCGAACGAATACGAATTAAATGCCAGCCAATAGCAGCTAAAATCCACTAGGTTTTGCAACTGATCCGATTAATCCGTCCGCTTATAGTGTACAACATATGCGGACGAATTGATATTCGCCAACAAAAATACTATTTCTTGCACCGGAAAGTTATAGCTATTGCCATATTAATGCAAATATATATGGAGGGCTATAATATCTTTGCCGGATATAAAATAAATTCTGCATTATTGATGCGTTTATTAACCTTTCTTTCCTACATGTTTTTCTCATTTTAATGCCTATATTTGCAAAATACCAAACAAATAAAATATAGTGTAAAATGAAACCAACAGAATCACATCCAAGCGCATCGAACCCTTCTGCAGTTCCGCACCCCAGTGGAATGAACTGTCCCGTTTATTAGGGCTTCATCCCGATTAATATTACTCAACTGCTATACAACGGTGCAGTTGAATGTCCGCATTGCGGGTTGTCGCTTACTATTAACCGCCCAGCTTCCCAGGCAGCCATGGACGCTCTGAAAAAAGTGGAAGATGCAACAAAGCGTGGTAAAGAAGCTGAAAAACCTAAACAGTAAAAAGCAAACTTATATCCATTTATTCGTTTCAACTAAATTTCTGTTTATACTATATTTTGCGTGAATACGTACGTATAAACTTAATCTATGCGATAGTCGCTATTTCCTTGTCGGTTACAGCGCCTTCCAGAACTTCTGGAAATCGCGGTAACGCCCGTAGCAAACCAGTTGGTCGCCTGTTTGTATCTGGTCGTTGTCCGGCAGTTCGTTGACCACATCGTGCTCGGTAAAAGAGATGCCGAGGCCGTTCTTCAATGTTTTGGCACGCTTTAGGGCAAGCAGTTTCAAACCGAACTCCTGGTCAAGCTTCAGCTCGTTCACGTTGTAGCCGACGAGCCTTTC
Organism: Bacteroides sp.; assembly: GCA_021203515.1. Classification (GTDB taxonomy): domain Bacteria; phylum Bacteroidota; class Bacteroidia; order Bacteroidales; family Bacteroidaceae; genus Bacteroides. The sequence continues at coordinate 21,409 of JAJQAY010000041.1, forward strand.
GGGCACGGAGAACTTCATGACGTAATAGTTGGAGTCCACGCGGAAAGTCTCTATATCGGCACCATATTTCAGCAGATGTACCAGTCCGCGTGCGGCGTCTTCTTCCGGAGTGAGAATACGCTCCAACTGGAATGCTTCGAGCACGGAGTGATGAACTCTGTCGATGGCGCGTGCATAAATGTGCTTCACATTATTCTGTTTCAAAAGCGCCACCACACGGATGGATGCACCGAAGTTCTCACCGATAGCCACCACCACAACGTCCACGCTGTTCAGCGGGAGCGCCGACAGCGCCTGCTCGTCTGTAGCATCGATGACAAAATCCGTAGCTATTTTTTCTTTCAAACTCTCTACGCGGCTGGCACTGATGTCAGCTCCTATCACTTCGTGTCCCAAAGCCGAAAGCTCCTCGGCGAGCACGTGACCGTAATTTCCTAAACCGATAATAATATACTTCATATAATGGATAATGGATAATTGATAATGGATAATTGATAATGAATAATGGATAGCGAAGAGCAGATTAGCCGTTCATTATCAATTATCCATTATCAATTATCCATTAATTTACGGAATTGTCTGTTTTAATCTTGTGTGTACCGTAAAGACAATATTTGTCTA
>JAJQAY010000036.1 GCA_021203515.1 Bacteroides sp.
TAAAGATACAACCTTTATTTGAATTATGCAAGATTAAAACAGGCAATTCCGAAAGGAAAAATCATCAGGTAGGAGTAACCTTCTTGCATCTGAGAGAGGAAATCGCTTGCCAACGTGTCGGGCAGGTTGGACTGGAACATCTTGATGGTTCCTTCCGTTTCTCCCTGATAACCGGTGAGCGTGTAAATTCCCGCAAGCATGTAGCTTGCCGGTCTGTCGTCTTTGATAATCCGTTTGCCCGGTTGTCCGCAAGACATAAGCATTAATACGGCTGCTAACAACATAAGTTGTGCTTGATGTGCATGTTTCATTGTCTTTTTATAAATATAGGTGATTAATTAAAATATCACCACAAAGATAGAGATAATATAGATAGAAAGCCCGATGGGTAGGGGGGGATAAATGGAGTATGGAATGCGTATGTAATTATTGTATACTAATGAAATGTGCGTTTACCTTAAGAATGTCGAGGGGGTAAATTTGTGGGAGCACACCCGGATATTAATGTTTATGCTCTCCCAATATCCGGTGCGGCAGCGTTCCGTGGCCCAATAATTCAATCGGGCAGTGGAAGTTTCGTTCCAGCCATTCTCCGGTGATGCCGGTGTCGGGATGATAATCCAGCGCTTCGTTGACGCAGGCTATGGACTTTACTTGTTGCAGCGCGGTGCCTATATCATGGCTGACGAGGATGATGGCGCAGTCCTTGTTGATTTCCGCCAACAGTTGGTAGAGGCGGGCTTCGAAGCGCTTGTCGATGTAGGTGCTGGGTTCGTCCAGGATTACGACTTCGGGGTCGGAGATGATGGCACGACCCAGTAGGGCACGTTGGAGCTGTCCGCCGCTCAAGGCACCGATGGCGCGTTCTTCCAGACCTTCCAGTCCCATGCGGGCTATGACCTGATGTGCTTTCTCCTTATGTTCGGTAGAGAAACGGGAGATAAGGGACTTCTTGCTACTCAGTCCGGACAGGATAACCTCTTCTACCGTGATAGGAAATTTACGGTCTATACTGTTGTACTGCGGCAAATAGCCCATAGTCAGTTGAGAAGGGGAGTGCAAAGCGGTCGCATGGTGGGAAGTGAGAATGATTTCACCGGATATGGGTTTCAGCAATCCCAGGATACATTTGATAAGCGTGGTTTTGCCACCGCCGTTGGGGCCGATAATGCCCAGGAAGTCGCGGTCGTAAACGTTCAGGTTTACGTCGCGCAGCACGATACGGCCATCGTATCCGGCGTTGAGGTTCTTTATTTCGATGATAGGAGACATGGTTAATTACAAATTACAAATTATTAATTACGGGTGACAAGGAATAAATTGCTAATTGCTCATTACGAAGAAGCATGCGGAGTAATTTGTAATTAGTAATTTGTACTTGCCAAAGCCTGTGCCGTATGCAGCATTTCCGCTTCCCAATCATAAGAGAGCGGGTTAGTATCGACCACGCGCGTCCCCGTTTGCCGGGCTATGAGTTCGGCATTGCGGCGGTCGAACTCCGGCTGTACAAAGATAACCTTTACTTTCTCATCCTTGCAGGTATCTATCAATTCTTTCAGATGGGCGGGAGAAGGCTCCTTTCCTTCGGCTTCAATGGGTATCTGGTGCAATCCGTAGTCGCGGGCGAAGTAAGACAAGGCCGGATGATAAATCATAAATGCACGGTCGGCGCCGGGAGTGGCAAGCGTTTGCCGGATGAGGCTGTCGGTTTGCTCAATCTTCCGGCAAAGGGCGCTGTAGCGTTCCAGATAGAGGCTGTCGTTGCCGTTGTCGATGGCGCACAATGCGCTCAGGATATTCCCTGCAATGATTTGGGCATTGGTGGTGGAGTTCCAGATGTGAGGCTCTACGCCACCGGTGTGCTGGTGAGGTTCCTCATTATCCGTCCCGGCGTGGTGCACATGAGAGTCGTCGTAGATAAGCGTCACCCCATCGGACATATCAAAGAATTGCAGATGCGGGGCATTGTCCGTCAGCTTGTCCATCCAGGTCTGCTCAAAGCCGATATAGCCGATACGGAAATAGGCCTTGCTCCGGGCGAGGTCTACCAGCTGCTGCGGGGTGGGATCGTACGTCTCGGGACTGGTGCCTTTGGGAACCATGCTCGTAACGGTGAACCGGTCGCCGGCAATGGCTTCCGTGAAATATCGCAGAGGCTCGATAGTGACAGTGATGATGGGCTTGCCATTCTTGCTATTGCGTTGATTACTTCCTTGCTTGCAAGAAGTCATCAGGATAGTCGCCAGGAGTACGAGTAGTATATTCTTCATCTGCTTATTTATGATTGTTTTTTATGATTTGCCAATTCAAAGGTCAGCTTAGCTTTAATTTTCAACTTTCAACTTTCAACTTTCAATTTTCATCCCCCTTAGTATCTCCCGCTTCCCACCCGGAGGGCCGGGCAGACGTTCCACCTTGAAACCCACGCTCTGCAACAAGCGGCGTATCGCCCCTTTGGCACAGTAGGTAGTCAATATTCCGTTTATATTCATGCGGGCATATATGCTTTGAAGAAGCCGTTCATTCCACATCTCCGGTTGCTTCTCGGGAGCGAAGGCATCGAAGTATACCAAGTCGAATGTCCCCTCGTTCATCATTGTATTGGCGTCTCCTTGTATCTTGTGTAACGTAAAGTAGGGGGTAATGTTCACATCTTCTTCCCACGGAGCGAGGTGTAATTCCTGAAATAGGGGATTGGTGCTGTATTTCAGTGCTTTAATCTCTTCCCATGCAAGTGGGTAAAGCTCGATGCCGGTATAGTGGACGGGGTGTTTCTCCTGCTCGGCAGCTTCTAAGGTGAGCAGGGCATTCAGTCCCGTTCCAAATCCTATTTCGAGGATGTGCGGGCGGGAGGCAGTAGAAGCCCTCAGCCCATATCGATGAAGATATGTTGCGACTCGGTGCGCGCTCCCTTCACCGAATGATAATGTTCATTCAGTTCCGGCACAAATAGCGTTGCGCTTCCGTCTTCTGTCTGTTCAATTACTCGCTTCATCAATTACCTTAATCACTAATCACTAATCACCAATCACCAATCACCAATCACTAATCACTAATCACTAAAACCCTATCACCGTCAGCACCTCTTGCATTGCCAGCGGTATCGCAATATACCGTATCAGTTTGCCGGTGAGCATGGAAGATACGGTCAGAGGAATATTACTGCGCATAAAGCCCAGTGCTATGGCAATAATACCTCCAACAAAGGACAGGAATGCAAAGAATGCCATAAGTGCTCCTTTTCCTTGCAGGAAATTCTGCATTTTATCTATCTTCTCCTTCTTGACTTTGAAGTATTTCTCAATCCAATCAACCTTGCCAAGACGTCCCATGTAGTAGCATGTCATGCCTCCGGCTGTATTTCCCAATGTGGCCACAAGCACACAAATGGAAGGGTCTAGCCCTACCTTGATAACTGCTATCATCACCAACTCCGAACTGAAAGGAATAATGCCTCCTGCCAGCAAAGCCGAAAGAAACAGTCCGGGGTATCCCCACTCAACCAGTAATTGTACCAAGGTATCTACAAAAGCATCCATACGTTAAATCCGAATAAAAGGAACAGCCCGGTAAGCATAACAATAAAGAATATGTTGGAAGCCAGGCTACTGATTAATGCAAATAGATGTCCGGCGAGAATACTCACACCAATCAACAAGAGGGACAATAAATGGGGAGACAATGCCGGTTGCAACCCGATATAGATAAAGATGCAGAAGTTTAGGGATATCAGGAAGTTCAGATAGCTGCGGGCACGTATTTTGTCTTCATAGCTCGCTATCAGGCAATGGCCCGCACTGGCTATGTACAAGATGAACAAATATCCGAGCGTAGCCAGTTCCCACGGCTGGAAGTCGAATTGGATGGGTTGGAAGTTTATCAATTCCAGGAACGGCATGTAGAAAACCTCCATTTGCCCGAAGAGATAACCATAACCCAGCAAGAACCAGTAAGGCACGCTCCAGCCTATCAGCGAAGCAAAGAAACTCTTGGGGTTCAAAGACTGAAAGCTGTAGGCGCCTATCCAAAAGATGGGAGCGAACAACGTCAGTTGCGGAAATATCAAGCTACCGATGCCGATGCAGAGGAACGCATTGAACAGAATGCCGGAAGATGCGGATTGCTGGTAACTCCTGAACAAGAAGAACAAAGCTATCAGAAAGGTGATTGCCGCCAGGTCGCCGGCATACAGCATGTGTATGCTCGGACATACCGAGATGAGCAGGATGTAAATAGTGGTCTGCACCGAGGCCCGCATTCGGATGAGGGCGAATGCATTGTTCAGTTCAATCAGGAAGTATCCGATAATGCTGTATAAGATAAAGCTGGATACGCGGTTGCCCCACGACGGAATACAGAAATCATGGAAGATTCCCCATAAGGGATAGTCATTCTTTTGCACCTCCATGTCCGGCAATAAAATTCCACTCAGCACCCAGCAGGCCACTGATATAAGGATGGCAGCGGGAAGCGTGAAGCGTCCCGCTGTAATCCGGTTTTGAAATCTCTTGTTTCTCATCTATCTATTAAAGGTCGAAACCGATGTCGCGGCGGAAATACTTCCCTTCAAAACTTAACATGTCGGCCACCTTGTAGCTTTTCTCCAAGGCCTCTTCCTTCGTTTCCCCGTAGGAGCAAACGGCAATGACACGTCCGCCGGCAGTGACGATGCGTCCGTCCTTCACCGTCGTTCCGGCATGGAAGAGGATGCTGTCTGTGGCTTCTGCCAGGTGAAATCCCGTGATGGGATACCCTTTCTGGTAAGCCTCGGGATAGCCGCCGCTTACCAGCATGACGCAGGCTGCCGTGCGCAGGTCGAGTTCCAGGGTCTTGGTGTCGAGGTCTACCTTGTGCACGCCTTCGAAGAGGTCGATAAGGTCGCTTTTGATGCGCAGCATCACGCTCTCTGTCTCGGGGTCGCCCATGCGGACGTTGCACTCGATGACCATCGGTTCGTTCTCTACGTTGATAAGTCCCAGGAAGATGAAGCCTTTATAAAGGATGCCTTCTTCGCGCAAGCCGTTGACAGTAGGCTCGATGATGCGCTCGCGCACCTTCTCCATAAACTCCTCGTTGGCGAAAGGAACGGGCGTAACACTGCCCATACCGCCGGTGTTTAGCCCTTTGTCGCCTTCGCCGATGCGTTTGTAGTCTTTGGCTACGGGCAATACCTTATAATGTTCGCTGTCGGTCAGTACGAATACGGAGCACTCGATGCCGCTAAGGAACTCCTCGATAACCACCGTGGCACTAGCGTCGCCGAACATTCCGCCGAGCATTTCCTTCAATTCTTTTTGTGCTTCTTCCAGTGTGGGCAAGATAAGCACGCCTTTGCCGGCACAGAGGCCGTCAGCTTTCAGCACGTAGGGGGCGGAAAGGGTTTCGAGGAAGGCCAGACCCTCTTCCAATGTCTCTGCCGTCACGCTTTTGTAGCGGGCGGTAGGGATGTTGTGGCGCAGCATGAATTCTTTAGCGAACTCCTTGCTGCCTTCCAGTTGTGCGCCTTTGGCCGAGGGGCCGATGGTGGCGATGTGCTGTGTAGCGACATCTCCCTTGAAGAAGTCGAAGATGCCCTGCACCAGCGGGTCTTCCGGCCCTACGACAATCATGTCGATTTCGCGTTCGAGGGCGAAGACTTTGAGGGCGGAGAAGTCTGTAGCCTTGATGTCTACATTTTCGCCTACTGCGCTTGTTCCTGCATTGCCGGGGGCGATATACAATTTCTCTACTTTAGGGCTTTGGGCTATTTTCCAGGCCAAAGCATGTTCGCGGCCACCAGAGCCTAACAATAATACTTTCATAACCTTCTTCTTTATTTCATTTTATTCGTTTTTGTAAATCTCTACTGCACACTATCGCTGTGCACCTCTGCGTAATGACGTTACGCAACTCTACGTAATGACGTTGTGTAGCTCTACGTAATGGCGTTGTGTAGCTCTACGTAACGACGTTGTGTAGCTCTACGTAATGACATTACATAGCTCTATGTAACGACGTTATTTATAGGTAATCCTCGAAATACCGTGTTATCTTCTCGTGCAAGTGCACACGGTCGCGTCCGGCAACGTTGTGCTTGTGGCCGGGATAGATAAACAAGTCGGGATAAGTGCGTGCATCTATGCAAGCCTTCATAAAAGAAAGCGTGTGTTGCGGCACGCAAGTGTCGTCGTGGTCGTCGTGGATGATGAGCAGATGTCCTTTCAGTTGTCCGGCAAGGTTCTTCAGGTTGCATTGCTCGTATCCTTCCGGATTGGTCTGCGGCGTATCCATGTAGCGCTCGCCATACATCACTTCATAATATCCCCAGTCGATGGCCGGTCCGCCGGCAACGCCTACTTTGAAAATCTCCGGATAGCGGAGCATCAAGGCTGTAGTCATGTGCCCGCCGAAGCTCCAGCCATGCACACCGATGCGGTTACCGTCTACGTAAGGCAGGCTTTTCAGAAATTCCACTCCTTTCACCTGGTCTTTGCCTTCCTCGATGCCGAGATGACGGAAGGTGACGTTTTCAAATTCCAATCCTCTATTATCGCTGCCGCGGTTGTCGAGGGTGAACATGATGTAGCCTTTTGTTGCCATGTAGAGGTCCCAACCGCGTGCGGCGTTCTGCCAGCCGCCGGTCACCATTTGGGCATGCGGTCCGCCATATACATAGACGATGGTGGGATGCTTCTTATTCGGGTCGAAATCGGCCGGCTTCACCAGTCGATAATACAAATCTGTCTTGCCGTCGGCTGCTTTGATGGTTCCGGTTTCGATGCTGGGCATCGTCAAGCCTTCAAACGGATTGTTTGCCGTCAGCAGACGGATATTCTTGCCGTTCTGTGTGGCGATGAGGTCGATATTGCGAGGAATGTCCGGGGTAGAGTAGGTATCGATAATGTAATTGCCCGATGCCGATGCTGTTCCATTATGTACTCCTTGTCCGTTGTCTAGCGGAGTACGTTTTCCGTTGGTTACGTTAATCTTGTAAAGGTTGCTTTGTAGTGGAGAAGCCTCCGTAGAAGAGACGATTATTTCCTTCTTCCCGGCATTGAAGCCTAAAATGCTTTTTACCAACCAATCGCCGTCCGTCAACGGTTTGATAAGCTTCCCGTCCGTGTTGTAGAGGTACAGATGATTGTATCCGTCCCGTTGGCTCTGATAAATGAACTGGGAGCTATTCCACGGCAGGAACAAGATGGGTTGTTGAGGCTCTACGTATTTGGGATGCGTCTCTTCGATGAGAGTCGCCATCAGTTCTCCGGTTTCGGCACTGTATTGACATAGTTTCGCGTGGTTCTGGTCGCGGTTCAGTTCGATAAGATAGAAGCTTTTGCCGTCGGGTGCCCAACTGATATTGGTGAAATAGCGGTCGGTCGGGTCGCCGGCATTCAGATAAATGCTTTTGCCGGTCGCCGGGTTGTAGATACCTACTGTTACCTTGTGCGAAGTCATGCCTGCCATCGGATAGTGCACCGGGTTCAACTCTCCCACCCGTGCTGTGATGTCCACCAAAGGATATTGCGTAACCATACTCTCGTCCATGCGGTAGAAAGCCAGCAAGTCTCCTTCGGGACTCCAGAAAGTGCCTTTGCTGATGCCGAACTCATTGCGGTGCACGCTTTGTCCGCAGACGATACCTTCCGGCTCATCGGTCACGGGCTTGTCATCAACAAACAGATTGTTCGCGATGGTATAGGCCATATGGTTGCTTGCCGCATGATAATCCGTATTGGCAGCCCCTTGCGGCAAGATGTGCTTGCTCGCTATCTTATCTGCCTCCCAATCATATACAATATATTTTCCGGGCAGCGTAACAAGCACCTGCTTCTTGTCCGGCGACAGCAGTTTTACATTATACAAATGCGACAGCTTACCGAGCTTGGCACCTGCCAACGCATCATTAATAGCCGCACGGGTGATAAGAACACTCTCTTTGCCCGTCTTGGGATTGATAGCCGTCACTTCTTCAATATCCGTCTTGATAGCCGTATCTCCCCACCATTGCAATCCTTGCAGATTTTCAGCAGTGCGGTAAGTCTCGCCGCCCGGAATTAAATCGTCCAAAGTCGGCTTCTTCATTTCTTGTGACATAAGGTTCATTGTAAACAGGTTCAGCATTACGAATGCCGTCACTCCTTTACTGATTGTCTTTACGTTCATGGTTGTTTATAATCAACAAGTTAGTCCTCTTTATCTTCTCTTTTGCGGAACTTCCGTTCTCCGCTGAACTCCCGCTTCGGTCTTGGCCTCTCATCACTGAACCTGGGCTTATCATCGCTAAATCTCGGTTTTCTGTCTCCGAAGTTACCGCGTCTTTCACCGAACTTCCGTTCACCATCCGTTGTTTTCTGGAACTCGCGGGGCTTGAAATCCCGCGCTTCCTTCTCCTTGAACTCCTTGTACTTCCCGTCGAATATTTCGTATTTGCGGAACTCGCACTCCAAAGCACCGTTGTACAAAGATATCTTAGCCGTGGGCTTCAATCCTATCTGGTCGAAACACTCTTCGCGATAAGAAAGTATCCATGCCGTATTGCCGGTAAAGGCGTGCTTCAGCCGTTCGCCTATCATCGAATACAATCCCAGGAGGTCGTTGGCCGAGATGCGTTCTCCATAAGGCGGGTTGGTAATGATGATTGCCTTCTTCTCCGGCTGTTCAAACTGCTGGAAAGGTTGCAACTTCAGCATCACATCTTTGGAGACACCTGCCGCTTTCACGTTATGAGTCGCTATTTCGTTCGCCTTCGGGTTATTGTCGTATCCATATATCTTATGCGTAAACTCGCGTTCCTGGCTGTCGTCATTGTAGATTGTATCGAACAATTCCTGGTCGAAGTCCAACCACTTCTCAAAGGCAAACTCCTTGCGGAATACACCCGGAGCAATGTTGCGGGCAATCAATGCCGCTTCGATAGGAATAGTACCCGAACCGCACATCGGGTCTATCAGGTCACATTCACCCTTCCAGCCGGTCATCAATATCATGCCGGCGGCAAGCACTTCGTTCAGCGGCGCTTCCACCGCTTCCTGCCGATAGCCGCGACGGTGCAGCGACTCACCGGACGAGTCGAGCGAAAGCGTACATTTTGTTTCCGCGATATGAATATTCAGCAGCACATCCGGCTTGTTGATGCGCACGGACGGGCGTTTGTTGTACGTCTCGCGGAAGTAATCCACGATGGCGTCCTTTACCTTGTAAGAGACGAACTTGGAATGACGGAACTCCTCACTGAACACCACTGCATCCACGGCAAAGGTTTTCTCTACATCCAGATAGTCCTCCCAATGGATTGCCTTAATCTGTTCATACACCTCATCGGCATCCTTCGCCACAAAATGTTTGATAGGTTTCAAAATGCGGATAGCGGTTCTCAGGCAGAAGTTTGCTTTGTACATCATTTCCTTGTCTCCGCTGAACGATACCATACGGCGTCCGATTTGCAGGTCGTTTGCTCCTAAAGTGGTTAGTTCTTGTGCCAATATCTCCTCCAGTCCCTGAAAGGTTTTGGCAATCATTTCAAATGATTGTTCGCTCATCTAAATAGTTATGATTTATAATTTATGACTTATATGGGGTTGTGTTTCCCTTATTTCTTTGCTTTTGTCTGTACAATTCTTGCTCCTGCAGGAACATTTTCCGTTACCCAGATATTGCCGCCCACCGTGGCGTCGCGTCCGATGGTGATGCGCCCCAGTATCGTGGCATTGGAGTAGACTATGACATTATCTTCCAGTATCGGGTGGCGCGGAATACCCTTGATGGGTTTGCCGTCTTCGTTCAACGGGAAACTTTTGGCACCGAGTGTCACTCCCTGATACAACTTGACGTTGTTGCCGATGACACAAGTCTCACCAATCACCACACCCGTTCCGTGGTCTATCGTGAAGTGGCTACCGATTTGTGCCCCCGGATGAATGTCTATTCCCGTTTCACTGTGTGCCATTTCGGTGATGATGCGCGGAATGAGGGGCACGCCGAGCGTCAGCAGTTCGTGCGCGATGCGGTAGTTGCTGATGGCACGGATGGCGGGATAGCAACTGATGACTTCGCCAAACGAATGTGCGGCAGGGTCACCGTTGTATGCCGCTTCCACATCGGTGGCCAGCATACGGCGCATTTCCGGCAGGTGGCTGATGAAGGTGACGGCAATCGAGGCCGCCTCTTCGCGTTGGTGTTCGGTGCAGCAACTGCATTCTCCGTCACCGCCGAAGCAGAGTCCGGCAAGAATTTGCCCCGTCAGCAAGTCGAATAAGCGTTCTACGTTGACACCGATATGATAAGTTACCGTGCGGCTGTTGACCGTTGATTTTCCAAAATATCCGGGAAAGATGATGGCGCGCGCCAAATCGACAATATCGCACAATGCTTTCGCTGAAGGCAAAGGGTTGCCGTCCGTGTGCTGGAGAAACAGTCCTTTGTAAGATTCGCTTTCCGATAGCTCATCGACTGCTTGTGTCAGAATGTGGGTAAAATTCAGTGGACTCATTATGATCCTTTATTAATAAAGTGGCAACAAAGGTACGAAATACTCGCCAAATTTCCTACATATCCCTCATTTATAGTACGTATTTACCATATTTGTGGTATTTCGGGCGAGCAAATTCCCTGCTACCTTTGTTTCATTGGAAATGAAGAACTTAAAAACAGACAAATTATGAAAAAAGTAGCAGAACATCTCACGGATTTGGTAGGCAACACTCCCCTGTTGGAGTTGAACAATTATACAAAAGACAAGGGACTGAAAGCCCGTATCCTGGTCAAGCTGGAATACTTCAATCCCGCAGGCAGCGTAAAAGACCGTGTAGCCCTGGCTATGGTGGAGGATGCCGAAGCGAAAGGACTGTTGAAACCCGGTGTCACGATTATCGAACCCACTAGCGGCAACACCGGCGTAGGGCTTGCTTTTGTTGCCGCTGCCAAAGGCTACAAGCTAGTGTTGACCATGCCCGATACGATGAGCACGGAACGCCGTAACCTGCTGAAAGCCCTCGGAACAGAACTCATCCTTACTCCCGGAGCCGACGGAATGAAAGGTGCCATTGCTCGTGCCGAAGCATTGCAGGCGGCCACGCCCGGTTCGTTGATTTTGCAGCAGTTTGATAACCCCGCCAATCCCGCTGTGCACGAACGTACCACCGGACAAGAAATCTGGCGCGATACGGACGGAAAGATCGACATCTTCGTAGCCGGTGTGGGCACGGGCGGAACGGTGAGTGGGGTAGGGGCAGCTTTGAAGAAGCACAATCCCACCGTGAAAGTAGCAGCCGTAGAACCGGAAGACTCTCCCGTGCTTTCGGGTGGACATCCCGGAGCGCACAAAATTCAAGGCATCGGTGCAGGCTTCGTCCCCGCTAACTTCCATCGTGAAGTAATCGACGAAATCCTGCAAGTATCCAATGATGACGCCATCCGTGCAGGACGTGAACTGGCAAAGTGTGAAGGTCTGCTTGTCGGCATCTCTTCCGGCGCTGCCGTCAGCGCCGCCGTGCGCCTGGCAAAGTTGCCGGAGAATGAAGGCAAAACAATCGTCGCATTGCTGCCCGATACGGGCGAACGCTATCTGTCGACGTTGCTCTATGCGTTTGAGGAATATCCGCTGTGATATGCACAAAGAAAGCAGTTGGATAATTAGCAAAAAGACCATGCTTTATTGTGTTTTCAACGGTATATAATTCGTATTTGCCCGTTGCAAAATAGGATGTTGACAGTAGTCAACAAGCATGTTGGCAGATACCGATATATCCGTTGGCAACTATCAACATATCTGTTGACTACTGTCAACATCCTATTTTGCAATGGGCAAATACGGACGATCCCATAGGTAAATGCTCATTGTACCACGTTGTTTACCCTATTAAGCACGGGCAATCCGCAAGCCGGAAACCTTGCTGCCCGTTAGTTTGCCGCTTTGGTAAACTTAAACGTGGACGGTATGATTCCTTGCGGCTTCCCTGATACGTTGTTAAACCGCAGGTTTTTTGTAGAAGCCGGTGCCGGCAGCCTGATTAAAGACTATACCGTTTCCGCCTGCCGAGTGAGCAGTGATGTTCTCCAGACGTAAGTCCCATATCTTCTTTCCGTTTAGGCAGTCGATGAAGATGGCATTGTCCCTTGCCTGATAAATGTCTATGTGGTTGAAGACAACGTTGCGTAAATCGTACACCAGATAGCTCGTGATGTGGACCGCACCTGCCGGTGCACCGGAGATGAAGTCTCCGCCGCTGCCCAGCTTCCCGTGGGCACATCCGCCGTGATAGATTGATATGTTTTCAAACCTGATAGTACCTTCTTTGCTGAACTCCCTGCCGGGAAAGTCGGTAGTGACGCGGGCGCCTGCTTCCAGCGGGTCTATGATGACCAGGTTCTTTGCCGTGTGGTTCTTCCCGCCGAAGAAGCCGATGCTGGAAGCCCGCCAGTTGTTTTCTGCCGTGTTATAGCTGTAGCAAATCCCTTCGCACATGACGTCTCCACGCGACCAGGATGCCATGTCGTCGTCTCCGTTGTTGCGGAAGCTGCAATGAGACACGGTGGAGTTCTTGCTGCCGTAAGACAGGTTGATGCCGTCGGCATAGTTGTTGCGGAAGTGGCATCCGGTGACGGTCAGGTTCTCTGCTTCGTCAATCCAGCCACCGCATTCAAAATGCTCCGCCCACACGTTGCGGATGGTGGAGTTCTTGCCGAAGCTTCCCATCAGCGCTTTCCCTACCTGGTATCTGGAGTCGGTCAGATAGTATCTTTTGTTGTTCACCGTGTTGAGGAAAAGGCTGTCTACCAGGCAATTGTCGAAGGCGCAGGCGATGCCCCGCTGATTGTACGTCTCCATCCGGTCGGAGCTTGCATCGAAGAAGATGGACGTGTACCACATGCCTGCACCGACGATGGACGTGTGGGGAGCAGGGATGATTATTTTCCTAGAAGTGGTATAGTTTTCTTCCGGAATATAAATCGTTTTCCCTCCGTTCTTTGCTATGAAGTCCGCCAGGTCGCCTTTGTCTGCCGAGTAGCAGGCCCTGTTGGAGGCTGTAATGTCGGCATAAGCAGTGGGGGCTTTCACTTTCTCCAGTTCGATGAAGTCGATGGTATATGGAATATTGTCGTGTGACTGTTTTTCTATTCTGACGGTGGCACCGGCGGGAATAGTAAGCGGCAACAGTGTGTGAACTTCATCAAAGCGCATCCGTGCAAACTTATCCTCGGCAGGTGTGTTGTCCGGATAGGTCTGTCCCGTCTTCAGGGCATATTGCCAGGCCCAATAGGAGTCGAGCTCCACGTCTTTGACAAATTTGGAGTTGACGTAGACCGCTATCTTTCCTTTAAGTCCTTTCCCGTCGGGAACGTCCGGCAGAGAGAAATGTATCGTCATTCCGTTCGCTTCGTGGTCGTTGCGCCATTCTATATAGTCTTTCTGCTTGGCAAGCAGGCAGGCCGTCTGGTTGGAGGCTTCGGATTGCACTTGCTCCTGATTGTCGGTAGCGGGCAGGAAGGAACCCGAGGTTTGGCACTTCCCCGGTTCGGCTTCGTACCTGGAATAGGGACGGTCGTAATATCCCCGCTTCAGGGCGTCATCTTGGAATACTACGCTTTGAGCGAACATTTGCAAACTCGAAGCGAGCAGCAGGTTGAGTAGGAGAACTTTTACTTTCATATTTTAATGGTTTATGATGATATTGTCTCCCGACTGTATGCCTTCGGAAGTATCGGAAGTCAGTACAGAATGATTGAAGGCTTTGATATAAGAGTCTTTTATGCGCGTGTTGCTTGCCTGGTCGGTGTAGATGCCACCGGCACCCAAGCGGTAATTCATGATTTTGATATTGTCGAGCGATGCGTTTGCCGCACGGTCTATGTAGACGCCCCATTCGCTGGAGTTCCGGATAATAATGCCTTCCAGCGTTATGTCATCGCCGCCTATGCGGATGGCACGACGCGAGTGTATAGGGATGTCGTTCTGGTCCAGTATTCCCCTGCCGCATACTTTGATGTGCTTCCCTTTCAGGTTGAGCATATAGAAGGGCGAATAGTTCTTCTGTCCCGTTTCCGGATTAACCGTGTACCACTCGTGAGGACCTACATAACAGCGCACAACGGCTCCTCCTGCTATGTATACGGTCATGCTGTCTTCCAGTTCGGCAGCCGGCGACCGATAGCTTCCCGCAGCGAAGTACATTACTTTAGGATCTTTCGGGTCGGGTCTACACTCCTCTTTGGGATTGACGAACGAGCTCAAAGCATGTAGGCTGTCTTGGTTGATGACTAACGTAAGGTTTTGGGCGAACGAACGACAAAGGAGACCGTATTCCCCTGAATGTCGGGAACAAGCTCTTCTTTGCAGGAAGTGAAGAAGGCGGAACGGATGTTCTCCTTGTATCCCACCGTCACCTTTACGGGGCCTTGCAGCAGGTCGAAGTAGGCCATTCCTGCATGTTCATAGTTACTGGCGGACAGTTGCAGGCTGCCGGCACCATACTGATGGGCGGCTTGCCTAAAAGAAGCCACCCGTGCATTGTAAACGGGCACTTCCCGGTTGTCGACCGTCATCCGGTAATCTTTATTCAGAGCTTCGTTGATGGGAGCCGGATAAACAACTACTTTATCGGAAACATTCTGTGCACGGGCGACAGATGGTTCGCTCACCCCCTGGCAAGAACTTAAATAAAGTGCGATGAAAAGGAATATTGAGTATTTCATGATAGGCTTGATTTATTTAACGGTGAGATTATAAACATAGGGATTGACAGAAACATCTTCCCGGGTGAGCTTATGCCCTGCCACGACGACGTTATCAATCGTGACATTGTTGACGGCATGTGCCTGGTCGAACCCTAAGAACTCGACGCCTTTGGTTGTCGGCTTCTTTTTCAGCGTAATGTCCTTGAACGTCACATTCTCAATATATCCTCTTTCCTTGTCCGTAGACCATTGTGCTTCGTTAATCCAGAGCGATGCAAACTTCACGGCTTCCTCTATCCTTATATTCTCGAATGTTATGTTCTTCACGACGCCCTTGTCGCACTGATAGACGCGCAATGACCATTCGCGGCAATGGTCTCCGATGATGTCGCAATCTCTGAAAACAACACCGTCTACCAGTTGGCGTATCTCTGCACCGATGCCCAGTGCATGGGCTACTTCGTTCCATAGCACACACTTCTCCACCAGTATGTTGCCGGAACCGTTGGGGCGATTGTAAGTTTTCACCACCACCAAATCGTCTAGTGTACGTATGAAGCAGTTCCGCACGGTTACGTCCCAGCTATCGCAGATGTCGATACCGTCCGAGTTGGCACGGTGTCCCAGCAACTTTATATTGTCGATGAAGACATGGTTTGTATCTTGCAGGGAGACCGTCCAGACGGAGGAGTTCCGAAGGATAATTCCTTCTATCCGGATAGAGTCTCCCGTCACAGACATCATTCTCCTTGATTTCATCCGGTTCACCAACTCCTGGTCTATGATGCCTCTGCCTCTGAAAGAGATGTTGTTTCCGTTAAGGATGAAGCTCGGTCTTCTTGCCTTTCTCACGGCTTCCGCGTCGTTGGAATTAACGTTCTCCACGTCTTTGCAGCGCACGATAGCTCCTCCTGCCACATATACGGTCTGGTTGTCGGCCACCTCTATCGACTCGTCCACCTCGTGGATGCCCGGTGCGAAGTAGATGACGTTGGGGTTGTTCTTCTCCGGAATATCCTTTTCCTCCGGGTTTACGAATAAGTGCAGGGAACGGATGTGCTCATTGTTTATCTCGACCGTGAGCTGCTGGGGGCGGTCCACGGTGAAGCTGACTACGTTGTTGTGTATAGCAGCGGTGATAGCAGCGTTTTCGGGCAGTATTCTTACCGTCTTTATCGGGCTGTCAACTTTAATCTCTACCTCGGCAGAACCGTATTTCAGGTCGAAAGAGGCAAAACCTGCCGTATCGTAGAACAGATGCGAATTGGGCTGGTCGTCCATTGCCCTCTCTCTGTTTGCCTTGTACTCCATCCCGATTTTTGCATTGTACACCGGTACTTCTTTTCCTTGTACGCGGAGATGGTACGTTTCGTTCAGGGGCTCTTGGGCGGGTGCCGGATAAATGCTGATGTTATCGGCAGAAGGAGCACAAGCTGTGATGATGCCACACAGACATAACGAACCTATAAAATGATAAAAGCTATGTTTCATAATGGTGTGTAATAAGAAAGATGTGCCAGGAGTCTCTGCATGTAAGGAAGATGACCCTCTGACACATCTTCGTTCTATAAGATTGGTTTAATAGTCTCCGGATTGTTGCAGGTTTCCGTTATAACGTTCTATTTCCGTCTTTGGAATAGGCTGTACGTAGCAGTCTATGCCCCGCCATATCAATGTCCCGTTTCTGTTGTCCTTGAAATATTTCATCTCATTCTCTCCTATTTCCCAACGGCGAATGTCGAACCACCACTGGCCTTCTGCAAAGAGTTCCGCCCAACGTTCATATTTCAGCGGGTCGTTTGCCAAATGGTCGTCTGCCTCTGTTTTTGTTCTGTCCGACAGGCTTTGGTAGTCTACGGGAGAAGGAGCATTGACGGGGTAATCATAAGCTCTGCGATGCACCTTGTTGATGTATTCCAGCGCAAGGGCAGGATCGGCATCCTTGATGACTTCAGCATACAGTAGATAAATGTCGGCCATGCGGACAATGGGATAGTTGGCCGGGCTACTGAAATTTAGTTGTGACTCCACGCCTTCGCGGTTGGTGAACTTCTTATGGTTCCAGGCCATGATGGCGGGCTGGTTGTTCATGCCCGGAGACCTGTCATAGAATGTAATGTTACCGTTGCTATCCTTGAAGGTATCCACATAAGGCTGTCCTGCGCCGATGTACAGACGAGGATCGGCTTCCTTGTTATTACGTATGTCGAGGCTCTTCTGATAATACTGAGGGTCGATGATATACGGCAGGTTGTTGATGCTTCTGGGTTGGCTGGCATCGTAATTCACATTCTTAATTCTCTTGCCGGGAGCCGGAAGGTAGAAGCCGAAGCGTCGGATGTTCTTGTCGTGCACATAGTTGTTTCCCCAACCGCCGGTGGAGTTGGTAATAATATCGAAGTCGGTAGACGAACCTACATCTTTGAAGTTCAAATCCAAAGGCCAAGGCGCAAACACCATCGGCATACCGCTATCCGTGGTGTAACCTCCCCAAGGGCCATTCTGCTTGTTGTTTATTGTCATGTCAATCTCATACAACGACTCGTCACTGAACTCGTTGGCTTCGTCTGCATAAAACATGTTGGCGTATATGGAATAAGGAACCAGTTCTCTGCCGCTGTTGTTGATTATGTCTTCCAGGATAGGCTTGGCCTCGTCCGGCCTCCGGGCTTGCATATAGCACTTGGCGAGTAGCCCTTTGGCGGCCCATTCGGTGGCGCGCGTTCGGTCGCTGTTGTGTCCTGCCAGCAATGGAATGGCTTCCTTCAAGGTTTCGATTACGAAATCCCAGGCGTCCTTGGTTGTTGCCCGTTGAGGCATCATCTCTTCCAGCGTGGTGGGCACATGCTTGATGATGGGCAGGCCCAGGCCGCCTTGCTTGCTCTCTATTTCAAAGTAAATCTGTCCGTGCCAGTACGCCAGTGCCCGGTTGAACAGCGCCTGGCCTTTCATAAAGTCCAGTTCGCCTTTCTCGCTCTCTATTGCATAGCCTTCGCGGCAGCTTTCAATTCCGTCCAAAGCAGCGTTGGATAATTCTATCCAGCGGAAAACGTCGGAGTAGGTTTTCGTGTTATATTCGCTGTTGGTGTCGGTATTGTTGCTCATCTGGTTGGCTCTGCTATCATACGTGTTGTCCGTATTGGAGGTGTTATCGTATAAGTACATACCCAGTAGGAACCAATAGAAGGTATATAGCCCTTGCGTGTGGCTGCCTGCATAGCTGGAGTTCAGCATAAGTTCCACTTGTTCCAGGGTCGTAGGGAATACCTGCGGAGAGACAGAACCTTTGTCCGTAACCTCCAGGAAATCAGAACAACCGGATAAAGAAAGTATTGCTATAAGGATATAGCTCATTATATAATTCTTTTTCATATTCATCATAATTAAAGATTAAATCAATTCCGAAGGCAAACAGTCTGGAAGGTAAATAGCGTCGGTAGCTATCTACTCCACGTTCCAGTACGCTTTGGTTTCCTGAAGTGGAGGTTCCTGCGATTTCAGGGTCGATGCCTGAATATTTGGTGATAGTGAACAGATTGTTTGCGCTAAAATAGACTCTGAGCTTGTTGATGTTGAATTTGTTCAGAAGTTGCTGGGGTAAGGAGTAGCCGATAACCAAATCTTTCAGTTTGAGGTAATTGCCTTTCTCTACCCAGAAGGATGAGGTGGTGGAATAGTTCTGGCTGACGTCGCCTATCCACAAGCCGTTTTCATCGAACATACCGGAACGCGGCATGTTGGTCAGTCCGTTGTCTCCGAAGAATGAGTTCTGGAAAATGTCTTTGGTGGTATTTCCGTCGTCACCGAAGGTTTGCGTGTAGGCTTTGACACCGTTGTATATCTCGAATCCGGTGGCGCCCTGGAACATCATTGATAAATCAAATCCCTTGTATTCCACATTTAGGTTCAGTCCGTAGTACATCTTAGGCCACGGGTTGCCGATGAAAGTCTGACATTTTTCGTCGACGTATCCCTGACCGAAATCATCGTATATCAAGTCGCCTACACCGGTTTTCTCTTTCCAATAATAGTCGCGTCCTGCTGCTTGCGCCTTGGCATTGTAGGAGTTCACTTGTTCTTGTGACGAGAATATTCCAATGGCTTTGTATCCGTACAATAGTCCCATTGCGCGCCCGTTTTCAGTGCGGTTAATTCCGTAAACAAGAGGGGCTGCTCCGTCTTCACCCAGTTGGATAACCTTGTTGCGGTTGAATGAGGTATTAAATCCTACGGAGTAATTCCAGCCTGCTTTGTGGTCTGTCCAGGTGATAGACAATTCATGTCCGATGTTCTCCACCTTACCGATATTGACGGGCATTTTGGTGTTGATGTCCGTACAGTAGCCGATACCGCTGGCCATCGACACTACGCGCCAATATAGCATATCTTGTGTCTGGCGGTTATAGTAGTCGTATACCACATTCAAGCGGTTATTCAGGAAACCTAAGTCGATACCCAGGTCGGTCTGGTGTACTTCTTCCCATTTAATCTCTTCATTGGGCACTTTGAAGTTGGCCCAACCTTGTACCTGGCCTTTTCCACCGTAGTCATACACGATTTGGTTTCCTACGTAGGCTCTTTCATATAAGAATTGTCCGATACCGTCGTTTCCCAGGATACCCCAGCTTGCCCTGATTTTGGCATTAGCCAGCCAAGGCAGGTTGTTCTTGATGAAGGACTCTTCGCTCAGTCTCCATGCACCGTTCACGGAAGGGAACGTTCCCCAACGGTTCTTCGGACCGAAGCGGTCGGAACCGTCGCGGCGAATGTTTGCGGTCAGCAGGTGTTTGCCTTGATAGGAGTAGTTGATACGCCCGAAGAATGACATGGCTCTGCCCACACCGATGTTGTCCGATGCTTCCTTGTTGGGGTTGGAGGAGATGTTCAGCGACTCTGCCTGCTTGATGGGGAAGTCGATGGCTCTGGTATAGAGGCCATAGCCGTCATATTTGGTTGCTTCCGAACCTATCATAACTTTGAACTGTGATCTTTGATTGTCTTGTCGTAGGTCAGCGTTGCATTATATACCAAGTCCTGGGCAGTACCGGCCTGCGCCACCATCCATTCTTTTTCCGTCACAGCGCGGAAGTCGAAGGCTTCGGAAAAGGCATTGTTCGAGAAGCTGGTGAACTTGCCTGCACCGTTAATTCTGAAATCGAGCCCTTTGATGATATTGACATTCAGATAGGCAAGAATATTTAGGGCATAGTTGTTGTCTTTGTAGTGGCAGGTCATTTCATTACCATATAGGTTAGGCCCGTTCAGGTAAGAGGGTGTTTTGGAATATTCGCCGTTGGCATCGGTCGGGGTCATGGTAGGCACCGTGCGGAAGGGGATGGCATTGGTGTAGATGGAATATGATTTGGCAGGATTATTCTTGCGCAGACTTCCATAGATGGATGTTCCGATGCTGACGTGCTTGTTTATCTTATAATCCAAATTGCTTCTGATGGAAAATCGCTTGGCTTCGGTATCCAGGAAGACGCCTTCTTCACTGTAGTATCCGCCGGATAGATAGTAGTTGAGTTTCTGGCTGGCACCCGACAGTGATATATTGTATTCCTGCTCGATACCCGTGTCGCACATAACGTCCATCCAGTCTACGTCCGGCAGTTGGGAGGCACTGCTCACGCCTTCATAGCTCAAGATGTCTGCGCCTTGATATTTCTTTGCCAGGATATAGTCATCCCTGTTCAGCAGTTTTATGTCGGTGGATATGTTTCGCAATCCGAAGCGGGCGTTTACGTTTATCTCCGGTTTACTGTTTTCGATGCCGTGTTTAGTGGTAATCAAGATGACGCCTCCGGCAGCCTGGGCTCCGTAGATGGCGCAAGAACCTGCATCTTTCAATATTTCGATAGACTCGACGTCGCGCATGTTGAATTCAAAGCCTGTTCCTTGCTTCACACCGTCGACAATGTATAGCGGAGACATACCGTTGACGGATGCGGCGCCACGTATGATAATATCCGGTGTTTCGCCTGGAGCACCACTGCCCTTGGAAACCATGACGCCGGCGGCCATACCGCTTAGTGCTTCGGCAATACTTTTGGCGGAACGGTCTTGGATGGCATCGCTTTTCACCGTACTGATGGAACCGGTAAGTTCGGAACGCTTCTGGGTGCCGTAACCCACTACTATCACTTCGTCCAATGCCTGGGCATCTTCTTTCAGGATGAAGTTGTATTTGGTTCGGTTGGCAGTTACCACCTGCTCCATAGTCAGGTAGCCTAAATAGGAGACAGATAACTTCTGTCCGGCAGTGACAGTTAAACTATAGTGTCCGTCCATGTCTGTGACAACTCCTGTAGACGTGTCTTTCACTGTAACGGCAGCACCGATAATCGGTTCGTTATTAATATCGGTCACCCAACCTTCTATATTTAGTTGCTGGGCGTACATGAATTCTCCGAAAAAACAGATAAAGAAGAAAAGACTAATTAATTTTTTCATAAGAAAATTACAATTATACTCTTATTCATCAAGAGAGTATTATACAATAATTGATAAATGTAGGACGAGAGATTTACTATAAAATCTGTCGACGTCAGAAAGAGACAACTAAGATGCGGTTCGTGTCGCATCATTATTAGTTGTTGGGAACAGTAGCAGTCGATATCAATTCTAAGTGGAGTGTTTGGTCTCTCTTGGATACAGCAATAGCGGTAAATGGATAAATGCTTTCATAATATAAAAATTTAAGTTCGGAAATCTTTATCACAAAGATACCAGGCGCATACGCTGTTTCAAGAAGCTATCAAGAAAATATAATACTTTTTGTGCTGCTATCATTGATAATCAGTGGATTATAAAGTGAATTATATAATGATTATCACTCCCCATTTGTCTCTAAACGACTGTTTTGTGGTGTTCAACGGTTGTTTCTGTAAGGTTAAAATGGTGCCTTTTTGTTGTTACTCGATATTTTTGTTTAAGTTTGTAGTAGCAAATACTATGTTAACATACAATTTACTATACGATGAAAGATTTTCTATTTATCCTATTGGTTATTGTACCAATAAATATCTTCGGAATTGCCTGTTTTAATCTTGCATAATTCAAATAAAAGTTGTATCTTTATA
>JAJQAY010000029.1 GCA_021203515.1 Bacteroides sp.
GATTCAATCGCTATGGATTTTTTAGGTGTTCAACTTCATTTTACAATCGACCACATAAAAATATTACCTTTGGCGAACTAAAAAAGATGTTTTCCAAACAGGCTTTAAAAGAGTTTAATACTAGAAAAGAGGTGAAGTCGGATGGAAAAGCCGGAAATAAATAGATTGGATTTGAATATCCTTCTAATCCTTGCTAATGAGGATGCAACAGATGAATTAAAGGGTATGACAATCAATGAAATCAATTATTTTAATGGTGAAGATAAGCCATTATGTACAAGAGCAAACTTGTCAAAGAGAATCCGTAGGCTTCATTCTGTCGGACTGATGGAAAAAGGAATTAAAGAGGTTGTAAGTGACACTTTCTTTATTACGGAATTTGGATTAAAAACTATTAAATGGAACGGAGGAAAGAGCAATGAATAATAACATTTTGGTAAATGATGTTGCAATCGTAGGAATTGGTGGAGCCGGTACAAATATTGCCTTTTGTTTAGAGGGAATGGGATATAAGACAATCCATATCAATTCAAGCACACAAGATGAGTCGGCGATAAAAGGAGCAAAGAATATCAGGCATTTAAAAGGGTTCAATGGGTGTGCCGGTAATCGGAGGTTAGCGGAAAGGGCACTTGCAGAGAATATGGATATTGTGGACGAGATTATTAATTTGAAAGAATCCATTATCTATATTGTATTTTCAAGTTCTGGTGGAACCGGTAGCGGTGTAGCACCGGCTTTGGCAGATATGATTATAGAGGAATCAGATAAGATAGTTTGTTGCATCGTGATACTTCCAGATAAAACAGAAGATTATGATTTCCATGTGAACAGTTACAAGTGCTGTCAGGAACTTCTTGAAATAGACGGCTTAGGATCAGTAATGTTTCTTGATAACAATTTTGGTAAGAAACAAACTATCAATAGCATTTGTGCAAAAATGCTCAATGCATTCTTAGTTAATAATTCTGTATCAGAGTATGGAAATGTGGATGAACAGGAAAAGCGTACTATGATTGCTACACATGGTAGTTTTGTATTATCTGTGCTTGGTGCAGAGAAAGCTAGTAGTGCAAAGATTGTTGAAATGCTTACAACCAACAATATTTTTGCGCCCCTACAGAAAGATAATAAGTGTGAGTATATCAGCATCATAAATTCTTCAAACAAAGGAATTAAAAAAGAAGAAATAATTAGTGTGGTAGGTACACCGAGAAGAACATTTGAAGGATATGGAAGCGATTCAACAATAACGGCAGTTGCCGGTTTATCATTTCCATTCGACCATTTAAATAATATCAAAGCTATTGCAAAAGAAAAGCACGATGCGAGAATGAACGCTATTAAGGCAGCACCGACAGCAAAACTTGATGATATTGATTTTGAGGGGAGCGAAGAAGAAACGAAAGAGCCTGTAAAAAAGGAAGTAAAAAAACAATCCAGAAGAGAATTACTGAAAATGTTACAGAAGTAAAGGAGATAGAACAATGTATATTAAAGATATGAAATTGGTGTATACAGTGTTGTAATTTTCCTAAAAGTAGGGGGTATCGTGTACGGAATGAGCATAATTATTTTTTCTGGATATTTAATTCAGAAGGGGCAATTAGTCTATGGCGGTGAGAATGGTGTTGGTTTTAAGTGGTTCAAGAAATATTGTAACAAAATGAGAAGTTACAGACAAGCAACAGAGAAGTAATAGGTAGTTACAGATAGATACTAGGTAGATACCAGACAGTATATAGATAAATTTTAGAGAAAATGTAGGTATAATTAAAAAATCTGCAAAATCTTTATTATTTATAGATTGAAACAAAATAACAAATAATTCAAGAAAGGAACAAATTATTATGAGAAAACTGACAAACAACGAATTTATGGAAGAAATCAACAAGGCAAACGGCGAAGATAAGTGCTTTAACGTATCGAGTATGGATTGCGGTGGGATATACGTAAATCTTGTGGATTGCAAAATTGAGGTTTCTATGGATAATGGCGCTGAGGGAGAAATTATTATGTTTAAACCTCATACATCTATGGAAGTTGTTATTGATTTTGAGGTTATCGACAACATCGGCGAACAAGATGGCACATACTATGTTGAATTAACCAACGGATCGCCAGACATTCAGATTGAGATTCATCAACAAATAGCAGGCTAAAAAGAGAATATATAGGTGGTGGTGTCAATGCCACTCGCCTACAAACAAAGGAGGTAATAAATATCATGAGTATCATGAGGAAACACACATCATCAAAGCAGATTATTAAGGTTATCAAAAACAAAATGGCTTCTGTGGACTATGCGATAGAGCAATGCAAAGACACGGATGAGGTAACAGATCTGTCAACAAAAGACTTTGTAACTGACTTAGAATCTTATAGCGAATCAGGAATTTTTTCAGATTCGATTGATTTTACATATCAGACAAACGAAAAGGAACACAACATTGTTCTATACATTGGCAGATTAAGTACGTATTGTAATGTTAGTGTGATTGCTAAATTGCAGTTATCGGCAGATGTTACCATGACAGACGTTGAGGAAGAACTGCGAAAAACAGTGTTTGATGAAGTGGCAGAACAAGTTTCAGCTTAAAAATGGAATGTATAAATAGAGATATGTTTGCGGTGAAAGTAGCAAGCCAATTGCTGATTGTGGGTAATTACTCGCTAGAACGGAAAATTTAAAAATGAAACGGAGGAATAGGTTATTAGGAAAGATAAGAGCATTATAT
>JAJQAY010000056.1 GCA_021203515.1 Bacteroides sp.
GGTTGGGGGCTGTGGCAGAGTTAGTTAGGGAGGTGGATGAAATAAGTGGCGACACAGAGGGCGGCACTAATAGAAAAAAGAAACAAAAAAATAAAGATAGCACATTGGGGCTCTATTTTTTTGCTTTTAAGAAGAGACGAATTTCTCAATCGCAACAAAAAGAAATATCGAAAGGGAAAAGGAAATTTAGTTATGAGAAAAAAATCCTTGCAGAGGTGCAGAAAAAAAATAAAAAAATATTATAGAGAATATTTTTTACAAAATTAAGAAAAGGCGACTTATTTATTCGCGCGAAGGTAAAACTCACGGACACAAGTACCTAATGAGTTGCAGGGTGGCGGAACAGCCGCTTGTTTGTTTCAAACATTTGCCATACTTTTGCCGGAATTTTAAAAATAAAAATATGAACAACGCTAAAATTGACTATGTAAAACGTTGGCAGGGATGCGTCAGCGTAGTGGAAGTGGCGAAAGCCTACTTCCCTGGTTACACCCGCAGCGACAGAGCTGTGAAACAGTTCAGACTGAAAATTAAAAATTCCCCTAAAATGCTCAACGAAATGCAGGAGGAAGAGTATGACCCGCTGGGCAAGTTCCTGACCCCTGCGCAAATGGAAATCATCATCAGGCACTGGAAGCTGCCGGGAAACATCAACCACCTGGCTGAACAATAATTCCCATTTTCCCCCGAATTACCCCACCGACTTGCAACGCTCTTGCCGATGTAGTACCTTCGGCAAAAATTAACTTAACATCCAAGAAGATGACTAAATCAATCCAACCGTCGCAAGGCTGGTACAAGGGTTTCATACCCTTATCGAGAGAGGCGTACCAAAAACTACATCGCAAATACTGCAAGCAACCCGCCACCGAAACAGAGGCGTACTGCATCCTCATGGCAAACGTGAACTACCGCGAAAGCAGCCTGACGTTCGGCGGCAAGCCCATCGTTTGCCCTGTGGGCGACTCCTTCAAGAGTCTCGACACCTGGAAGCGGCTGTTCCGCTGGAGCAAAACCCGCGTCAGGCGTTTCTTCCTTAGCCTGCAGGTGCTCGGACTGATAGAATACAGTACCGAAATGAGCCTTGCCCACGTACACGTCGTGGACTATATCCCTCCTTCCGTCAGGCAGCAGGAGGAGCGCGACCGGCAGTTCGAACTCTTCTGGGACAGCTACCATGAAATCACGCAACTGCCCAAGCGGAGCATAGGCAAGGCCAAGCGAGAGTGGTGCAAGCTCCCCGCCGACGAAAAGAAACTGGCGATACGCCAAATTCCCTTCTACTACGAGGGGCTGAACAACACCAAGTATTGCAAACAGGCGGCAGGCTACCTAGCGGACAAGCGTTTTCTGGACGAATAAGCAGAAAGGAGGAAGACGATGGATATTACACCTTTTCTACTACCCGAGATAGAGGAAGCAGTGCTGGGTGCACTGATGATAGATAAAAGGGCATTTCCGCTAGTGGCGCAAACGTTGCGTGCGGAAATGCTCTACCACGAACGGGAGCAAAACCTCTTTGTCACCATCGAAGAGATGTATCGCAACAACGAGCCGATAGACATACTGACTGTGAAGGAGGCGTTGCAGAAGAAGGGCAGGTTGGATGAAGCGGGAGGCCCCTACCGGGTGGTGCAACTGGCATCGAAGGTGGCGAGTTCGGCACACGTGGAGAAGCATGCTTCGCTGATTAAGGACTATTTCCTGCGGAGGGAGGTCATTAAGGGTATCTACAGCACTGCCCCGTTGGCGGAAGACCCCACCTACTACACCGAGGATGTGCTGAACGCCCTGCACCAACTGACGGAACACATCGAGGCGGACTGCCTCTGGACTCAGCAGTTGCGCCCGATGGAGCAACTGATGGCGGACACCCTGGCGGAAGCGGAACATCGTAAGGCGAATAGCAAGAACGGAGTGATGGGCATCCCCACCGGACTCACCGCCCTGGACCAACTGGCATCAGGCTGGCAACCGGGCGACCTGAACGTGATTGCCGCCCGTCCCTCGGTGGAGAAAACGGCGGTGGGGCTGCACCTGGCAAGGGCGGCGGCAAAGGCGGGGTGCAAGGTGGTGTTCTACAGCATCGAGATGCAAGGTGAACGGCTGGGCGACCGACTGGTGGTGGCGGAAAGCGGCATATCAGCCACGGACTGGAAGAACGGAACGGCGGGTGACGCGGATATGGAGCAGGCACGGCAGGCGGCGGGACGGTTGTCGCAACTGTCGATACGGGTGGACGACAGCAGCCGCATGAGTATGGACTATATACGCGCGGGCGCGCGTACATTACGTAATAAGGGGATGTGTGACATCGTGTTCATAGACTACTTGCAGCTTGCCGACATGACTGCCAGCCAGCCGGAACGAAACCGCGAGCAGGAGGTGGCGCAGGCCACGCGCAAGGCGAAGCTGATGGCGAAGGAGCTGAATTGTCCCGTGATACTGCTCAGCCAGTTGAACCGCGAAAGTGAGGGACGGCAGTATAAGAAACCGGCTCTTGCCGACCTGCGCGAAAGTGGTTCCATCGAGCAGGATGCGGACATGGTGACGCTGCTCTACCGCCCCGCACTGGCAGGACTACCCACCGACCGGGAAAGCGGGTATCCGACCGAGGGATTGGGGGTTATCATCGTGGCGAAGCATCGCAACGGGGGGGGCAGGAATTTTTACGTAAGGGATAATAAGAGTATGACCGGGCTTAACGCAATTTATTTAAGTATTAGATATTAAG
>JAJQAY010000104.1 GCA_021203515.1 Bacteroides sp.
TACAACTTTTATTTGAATTATGCAAGATTAAAACAGGCAATTCCGTAAAATTATATGTTTTCATATTGTTTTGCTTTTTCTATAAATTTGTTTTGTTGTTATGTGGTGCAAATGTACAAAAAAGAAATGTAATAAACTAATAATATGTATTAAATATTTTGTTATTATGGTGCTGATTGTAATATTTGCTAATAAATGGCCTTGGGTATCTTGTGTATAGGGCGTTTGGGAATCTTTATTCTTCTTCTTCGTACAATCTCGACATATTGTGCGTTATATTTTTCATCTCTTCACGAAGATATTGAGGCTTTAATACTTCAAGTTCGTCTCCGTGGGAAAGTAGTTCTACTCGAAAATCAAAGGTAGGGCGCAGGTTATAGGTAAAGACAGAATGGACAGCATCCGATTCGAGCATTTTTTTGGCTTGGGTGTAATGGCAGGGCTTCTATATATTTGCCTAAATGACCATAAGTAATAATTTCGATCTCTTCTATGGGTACAGGATCTTCTTTGATAATGCCAAATACAGAACTGAAATATTGTTCAGGAGAGAAATCCGTAGGATATTGGAAATACTCATTTGTTGCTTCTAATGAGATTATTCTATCAAGTGCAAAAGTGCGCAAGGATTTACGTTCATCAGTATATGCAACTATATACCAACGTTGGCGGAATATTTTTGCACAATAAGGCGAAATCGTATATGTAGATGCTGCATCGTTCCAGAAACCTTGATGCCGGACTTTGATTTTCTTACTGTCTCTCATAGCCTCAATAATAGGTGTAAGCCATAATCGTCCGGATGGTATTTGCTCGAAGAGTATTCTTTCTTTCAACTTGTTACTTTCTTTGGTCAAAGAATTGACAGAAAGTGTGTCAAGCATCCAATTACGTATTTTGTCGTTTTGCAAGTTCTCTACATCTTTTATATAATAGTGGTAGCCGCCCTTGCGTTGACATTCTATGAGAATATCGAATAATTCTTCAATATCAAGCCGATAACGGTTGAAGGTGGAGTGTGAGAAAATTTCGCCATCACTCATATTGGAATGGATCCATTTAGAATTAATTTCTTCAAGAGTAATCCTTTCTGCTTGATAGATGGTCTTTACCAACCATAGATATTTATTGAGTTGCCCTTTTGCCATAATCAATCAATTAGTTCGTACAAAAGTACTCTATTATTCAAAATTATACAAAGATAGAATGATTTCGTTAAGTTGTACCACTTTTTGGGACAAGTCGTATTTAATTTTGCCGATAAATCAACAATGAATATATAATGGATAAACTTTCTGTTATTAAAGCTATCGAATGGGCCATGTATGAGATATGGGATAATCAAAACCTTGATAAGGATATGCATGCCATCAATAAACTCATTGAGCTGAGGCGTAAACTGCTGGATGAACTTTATCCACTCAATGACGAACGTAAAGAGCTTTTGCGTACATTTAATGTAGCATTACGTACGGCTCTCTTAAATATGAAGCACAATGCAGAGCGATATTATAAGATATTGGTAGATAATATGAATCATAATGAGAAAGTATCTGTAAAAGCTTGTTTGTGGCTTGGCTCAGATTATCCGATTTTACATCCCGATCAAAGTAATATAGCCAAGCAGGTATGGGAAATTTTGATCGATAGGGAATGTGCTACTTATAATGATGGTGCAAGTTTTCCTTTATTCTTGGTTACAGAGGATTTTCCTTCGGATTTGAACTTTCTTGGATTGGAGGATGAGGATGATTGTTGGAATGAGGGATTAGAGCGTGAATACACGAAAGACTTGCATCTCGTCTCCGCGTTTCATAACTTATGGAACCATTGTCATTTTGCACTGATGGACTTGATATATGTTCGCGATTTTAAAACTGAAATAACAGTAAGTATAGAACCTTTGAATATTTGACAATAATAATCTATCAGTTTCTTTCTCTGCTATTGCAAAAAAGTATATTTGGAGTGTGGAATATAAGGAGCAATTTGGAAGATAAAAGGAGTGATGTTTGTTCTCTCTTTTCTATAAATTAGATCATAAAATGAGTAGTATTCTTTTTCTTGATTTCGATGGAGTTCTCAACTCCGGCAGCAACTATCGCAAACTGCAAATATCCGGGCTTCCAACAAAAGATGAGTTTGGAACTCTCTTTGATGCGGAGGCAGTCAGCAGTTTAGGGAAGATAGTAGATGCAAGAAGGACAAAAATTGTAGTTATCTCTTCGTGGCGATATATCTACGATCTTGATACTTTGCAGGAAATGCGGCGACAGCGTGACTTGCCGGGTATACTATATGACATTACTCCTTGCGACATTTTACTTTCGCTGGATGAAAGGTGTGCCAAAGGCATAGAAATCAAGGAATGGTTTGAACGGCAAGGGATTGATGAAACAAAATGCAGTTTTGTTATACTTGATGATGAGGATGAATTCCTAAAAGAGCAGCAATGTCACTTCATTCAAATAAATCCGGAAGTTGGCATTACTGATAATGACGCAGAGAGGGCTATGCAGGTTCTGTACAAAGGTGGACTCTGATTTCAGGAGATTAGACTGTTTTATTATTATATTAACTTCATAATTTTTATATGCTATGGATGTAGATGATAAACTTATTGCTCTTTATAAGAGCAGATGGGAAGGATTTTGTTCTTCTATGAAACGAATTATCGAAGATGATCGGTGTGCAATTAAACCTAGCAATCCATTGTTATTATGGATTAAGCATGACGGCAAGGAGTATGAACAAGCCGACTTAAAAGTCGTTATCTTCGGTAGAGAGAATAATGATTGGTGTGGGGTTTTCAATCCGGATATTGCCCCTGTGGAAAAGGCCATTGATGTCATTCAAGAAAAGTACAGTGACTATTATTGTGAAGGTGAAGGCTCGCGTAAAATCTTCATGCAAGGCATGGCGAAGTTTGAAAAGATGCTCAAAGAACGCTATCCGGGCAAGAAGATAGAGTTCGTTTGGAATAATATCGTAAAGATAGGCAAGGCAAGAACGGAAAACCAACAAAATTCGATAGGGCTGCCTCCTCAATATATCCTTGATGTAGAGATGCAGCAATTTAATGTTGTTCAGGAAGAGTTGGAAATCCTAAATCCCGACATTGTACTGTTCCTTACAGGACCATCGTATGATCCGATCATTTCTGCACGTATTCCGGATTGTACAATTGAACCATTACAATCAGCTGGTGATAAAGCGATAGCAAGGGTCTCTATTCCTCAGGTCCGCAATTGTTACCGCACCAATCATCCCCGTTATCTGAGAACATTGGGCAAAGGGGCAATGGAAGATTACTTTAATACTATCATTGATGATATAAAACTGTAAATTCTAGTATTTATGTGAAGTACTGCGGCTTGTGTCTTCTTTAGATACAAGCCGCTTTTTAGTAATATAGGGCATAAAAATACTGAAGAAAATGATATACTCTTTTGTTAATAATGTTTATTCAGCTCACAAATAATTGTTTGTCATAGAGAGAATGATTATCTTTGCAGCCACGGTTTCACAGAGCCGTGTACCATCTTCTGGGGTTGACTGGATTTGACAGCGGGCAGAAATGGTAAGTAAGCATGCAGTGCTTCGTTGATTGGCACTTAAATCTCAGTCCTCAAAATTTTATCTGGCGAAACTCGTTACGCTCTTGCTGCTTAATCAAATCATAGTAGATTAGCTTAATCCCGGCACTAGGTGCTGGGACGAGACATCACTCGGAAGCTGTTGCTCCGAAGCATTCCGATCCAGTGGTGCAGTTACATCGGGGATAGTTCGTATTCGCCTCGGAATGCGGATGAAACTTTAGAGGGTAAGGTAACGGTTGATGGCTTTGGTTCTGCCGTTACACGAAAATTTAGGCAAAGATAAGCATGTAGAAAGCTTATGATTTCCTCGTTTGGACGAGGGTTCGATTCCCTCCAGCTCCACTGGAAACAAAATAAGGTCGCTTCAATTCAATTTGAAGCGACCTTATTTTATGATAATACCTTTTGTTACTTCCCTTCTTTTGCCGCACAGTCCGGACAAAGCCCCTTCAACACATAATTGATGCTGTCCAGCGTAAACCCTTCGGGCAGCTTCACTACCGGAGTAGGGATATTCTTGAAACAGAACGTGCGGTTGCAGCGTTCGCAGTGGAAGTGGGTGTGCAAGTCGCTCACTTCGCAAGAGCAACTGGCGCTGCAAACGGCATATTTGAAAGAGCCCGTTCCGTCGTCGATGCTATGAACGAGGTGGTGGGAGAGGAAGAGGGTGATGATGCGGAAGATGGTGGACTTATCCACCGTATCGAGCATATTCTCCAAGTCGAGCAACGAAACGGAGCGCCCTGCCTGCATCATGGCCCGCAGCACCAAAATCCGTATGGCGGTGGGTTGTATCTCTCTCTTTGCTAACAAGTCCAACCAGTCTTTATCTTCCATATCACTTCCTTTATTTTATAAGTTTCTGCAGACGGATAGCGTTTACGATGGCAATGAGGGCAACGCCTACATCGGCAAAGACAGCCTCCCACAACGTGGCCAGTCCACCGGCACCGAGCACCAATACTAACATCTTTATTCCGAAAGCCAGCGATATATTCTGCCAGATAATCCGGCGCGTCTGCCTGCCGGCACGAATGGCGGTCGCTACTTTGGAGGGTTGGTCGGTTTGTATCACGACATCTGCGGTTTCGATGGCCGCGCCGCTGCCCAGTCCGCCCATGGCAATGCCTACGTGGCTGAGGGCCAGTACCGGGGCGTCGTTGATGCCGTCGCCCACAAAAGCTATCTGATTGGCGGCATCCCGGCGCAACTCCTCCAGATGCTCCACCTTGCCCTCGGGCAAGAGGTCGCCATAGGCTTGTGCCACTCCCAGTCTGCCGGCAAAATTAGTAACAATGGCTTGTTTATCTCCCGATAATATCTGAATATTATTGATATTTAATGCTTTCAAATCTTCTATAGCCTTTGCTGCATCCTCCTTGAGCGTGTCAGATAACAACAGACAACCCACGCATTTGGTTCCGACGGCACAGACGACCACCGTATCCGTAATGTCTGACAGTTCCTGTGGGTAGTCCACCTGATGCCGGGACAGTAAGCGGGTGTTTCCCACTAAAACCCTTTCTCCGTTGAGCATCGTTTCCAGTCCGTGTCCGGCAATTTCCTTCACCTCGGTGGCAGGCATGAGTGTTATTCCCCGCTGCCCGGCATAGTCCACAATGGCTTTGGCGATGGGGTGCGTACTGTTCTTTTCTACCGAAGCCACCAGTTGAATGAGCCTTTCCTCGGAGGTATCCGGTTGCGTCCGGCAAGATTGCACCTCGAAAGTCCCTTTCGTCAGTGTCCCCGTCTTGTCGAATACGACCGTGTTAATCTTGGTGATGGCATCCAGATAATTCCCCCCCCCTTGAACAACACTCCCAGGCGGGAGGCCGCACCGATGCCGTCAAAATACCCCAACGGGATGCTGACAACCAACGCGCAGGGACACGAAATAACGAGAAACACCAATGCTCTGTACAGCCAGTCGTTGAAGACAAAGGCGAACTCCCCGTTCATCAGCGAGTAGATGAAAGGAAGCAGCACGATTAGCATGGCAAGCCCCGTGACAATCGGCGTATAGACGCGGGCAAACTTGCGGATGAACAACTCGGCGGGCGCTTTGCGCTCGGAGGCCTCCTGCACTAGCTCAAGGATGCGCGACAATGCACTCTTCTCGAAAGGCTTGGTCACTTCCACCCTGACTACCCGATCCGTCGCAATCATTCCGGCCAGCACCTCTTCCCCCTGCCGGATATTGCGCGGCACGCTTTCCCCCGTCAGTGCGGAGGTGTTGAAAGCGGCCACTTCGCCCAGCATCTTCCCGTCCAGCGGCACGCGCTCTCCGGTCTTCACTTCGATGGTTTCGCCCACTCGCACCTCGCGGGGCGACTCCGTGACGGCCTTGCCTTCTCGGATGACCGTTGTCGTTTCGGGCCGCACGTCCAGCAGCGCACTGATGTTCCCTTTCGCCTTGCTCACTGCCTTGTCCTGAAACAGCTCTCCCAGAGAGTAGAACAGCATCACTGCAACCCCTTCCGGATATTCGCCGATGTAGAATGCGCCGAGCGTGGCGATGGACATGAGTGTAAATTCGCTGAACACATCCTTCTCCCGTATGCTTTCCCAGGACTCCTTCAGCACGGGCAGGCCCACGGGCAGGTAAGCTGCCAGATACCAGATGAAGGTGACCGTCTCCGCCCGGAAGAACGGCACATCCATTGCTTTCATCGCTATCCCACTGAAAAGCAGAACAGATGAAAGTATAATTCTCCCATATTCTTTCAGGAAACCGGAGTTCTCCGGGGTATGATTAGTCTGCGCAGGCTCATGTCCATGCTCGCAGCAACAACTGCAACTATGATGTCCCATAATCTTTTATTTTTGCGGCAAAGATAGGCAACGGAGCGTGCAACTTGGTTGCAAAGTGGCGGGCGGAGGCAGATTATTTAGCCCCCATCTCTATTTCCACCTTCCGTATTTTCTCCAAGGTATGCCCGGCTTCGGTGGAAGGGAACAGTTGGAGCACCCTTTGCAGATAGCTCTTTGCCTTGCCATAGTCGGTGGACAGTATGTCCGAGAGTCCGTTGCGATAGCGGGCGTATTGCATCCGGGTGGGGGAGGGGAGCTTCTTGTAGTCCTCGTCCAGTTTCTTTTTCTCGCGTTCGGCTTGCAGATAGTAGTAATTTCCCAGGAAGATGTTGGCTTGCAGATTGTCGGCATCCAGCGTCAGCACATTCTCGTAGAGCTTGACGGCATCCTTTTCCTCACCGCGCATCATCTGCATCTGGGCGCATGGCACCAACGCCGCAACTTCATCGGGATGATATTGCAGATACTCCTTATAGAAAAGATAGGCTTTGTCGTAATTCCGCTTTTCCTTATAATGCGCAGCCAGTTCGTGTGCCAGGCGTGGGGCTACGGCACTTTTCTTTTCGACGCGCGTCCAGTAGTGCATTTCCGTCTGGTCGGTTCCGGCATCGGCTGCCTGGCGGAACAAGCTCACTGCATAGTCGTCTTTACCGGTGGAAAGAGCTTCGGATACCTTCTGCAAAAGGACATCCGCCGATTGCGCCCATAGTGACGCGGGGCACATCATGAATAAAAGGAAAGAATAGTTAAGGTTTTCATTATTAATATGTATATAGTTAAACAAGCCCAATAGTCATTCCATAGAAGATTACCTACAAATATACGGATTTCCCCGGTAACCATCGGCAGGGAAATCTAGAAATATAGTTAATCGTCTCCGTTATTTTTTTCTTTTTCCGCTTAACTTTGCCGGCCAATCTCAGAAATGTTACAGATGAAGCTCAGAGACAGACAAATCCTGCAAATTGCTTTGCCCTCCATCGTGTCGAATATCACCGTGCCCCTGCTCGGATTGATTGACGTGGCCATCGTGGGACATCTGGGTGCGCCCGCCTATATCGGTGCCATTGCCGTGGGCGGCATGTTGTTCAATATCATCTACTGGATATTCGGTTTCCTGCGCATGGGCACCAGCGGCATGACCTCGCAGGCTTATGGCAAGCGCGACCTGCCGGAGGTGATGCGCCTGTTGGTGCGCTCCGTGGGCATCGGGCTGATGGTGGCCTGCTGCCTCATCATTCTGCAAGTGCCGATACGGCAGGCGGCCTTCCTGCTCATCCGTCCCACGGAGGAAGTCCGCACGCTTGCCACCCTCTACTTTCACATCTGCATCTGGGGAGCGCCCGCCATGCTGGGGCTGTACGGACTCTCGGGCTGGTACATCGGTATGCAGAACTCCCGCATCCCCATGTACATCGCCATCACGCAGAACATTGTGAATATCGTTGCCAGCCTCAGCCTCGTCTACGTGTTCGGGATGAAGGTGGAGGGAGTGGCCTGGGGGACGCTGATAGCCCAATATGCCGGTTTTCTGATGGGCTTGGCGCTATGGATGCGCCATTACGGAAAGCTAGGGAAACATCTAGGAATTAAAAGTTATAAATTAAAAATGAAAGGGGAGGCGGACGGATGGAGAAAGGTTTGGGAGAAGGGGGCGATGGTCCGCTTCTTCCAGGTGAACCGCGACATCTTCCTGCGGACACTTTGCCTGGTGGCGGTCACCTTGTTCTTCACCTCCGCCGGGGCTTCGCAAGGAGAAATTATCCTGGCGGTGAATACGCTGCTGATGCAACTCTTCACGCTGTTCTCTTATGTGATGGATGGCTTTGCCTATGCAGGCGAGGCCCTGAGTGGACGCTACATAGGCGCGCGCAATCGGGAAGCCTTCAGCGATACCACCCGTCGTCTGTTCGTGTGGGGTGGGGTGATGGCGGTGCTCTTCACGCTGGTCTATGCGCTGGGCGGAAATGCCTTTCTCGGATTGCTGACCGATGATAGGGAAGTGATAGCCGCTGCCGACACATACTTCTACTGGGCACTTACCATACCTGCCGCCGGCATTGCCGCCTTCATCTGGGACGGCATATTCATAGGCGCTACAGCCACGCGCGAAATGCTGCTGTCGATGGCAGTGGCAGCCGTCGGGTTCTTCGCTCTCTACTTCGGGCTGCGGCCCGGTTTGGCAAACCATGCGCTGTGGCTTGCTTTCCTCGCTTATCTCTTCCTGAGGGGAGTGGTGCAGACAGCCCTAAGCCGTCGGGTGGTGAGCAGGGCTTTCCATAACCATGAGATTTGATTAAAAGGCTTATAATATAGAATTAAAAGGCTTATAATACATGATAAAAGCCTTTTAATACATAATTAAAAGCCTTTTAATTGATATTCATCATCGGAGTGAGTCTATCAGCGTCCGGCATCGGGCCGGACTAATCAGCTTGCCGCTTCCGTCTGCCTTTTCATTTCCTCACCACTTCTTGCTATTTCTTGCCGAAAGTCAGTATTTATCGGGGATAACTGCATCGACCGACAACAATTATAGGGTGAGCTCTGTTACTTAATCCGGAAATAAATTATATATTTGTCAGCCAAATCATTGTTTATGAAGCGATTTACCTTTTATTCCTGCATGACTATATGTTTACTACTTGCCGGGTGTCAGCACCGGCAGCAGCAACCCCCGTCTACTGCCCTGCAGGATACACTCCGTTCGTATGCCACCTCTTTCGTAGCGATAGAACGGAGCCTCCCTTCACCGAAAAATCATTAACTGCCGCAGACATCAACCTCACCAAGGAACTGCTCTACGACCAGCACACGCTGGAGGATACTTATCCCTATAAAGACACGGTGCGCTCCTTCAAGTGGGAGGTCATCTGCAACTGCCTGGCCTACATCGAGAACATGCAGCGCGACACGGTGACCTGGGTAGTGCTGCAGAATTATAAAAATCTGAACCGCGAAGCTCCCCTGGTGCGCAAGTTCGTGTGCGATGCCTATCGCCGCGTTGCCGATACGCTGGGCGTGGAACGCTATCAGTCCGTCCCCCTCTACCTGCCTGCCGATACGCTTGTGCCCGAACGTTACGGGCGCGACGGAACGCTGGCCTATCTGCTGGGCGAGGAGGGCAGTTTCGACCGGATATATCCCATCACCCTGGAAGAGGAGTGGCTGGCTCCGCGCCGTTACCTGAAGCAACTCAGCGACAGCACGGTCTTCAACCACGTCGTCTTCGTGGACCGCATGGACCAGAACATCGCCACCGTGGAACGCACCGCCAGGGGCGAATGGAAGATACGCAGCATGAACCCCGCCACCACCGGACGCCATGCCCCGCCCTATGCGCAGGAAACTCCGCTGGGCATGTATCTGATGCAGCAGAAGAAGACGCGCATGGTGTTTCTGAAGGACGGCTCGGAGGCCACGGGAGGCTATGCACCCTATGCCAGCCGATTTACGAACGGCGCCTATATCCACGGCATACCGGTGAACGTGCCTCGCACGGCCATGATAGAGTACAGTCCGTCGCTGGGCACGACGCCCCGTTCGCACATGTGCGTGCGCAATGCTACTTCGCATTCAAAGTTTGTCTTCGACTGGGCACCCGTAGAACGCTCTCTGGTGGTGGTTATTGAATAGTGATGGTCATTTTTAACTATCTGTGTAATAGGTGTATGGAGAAAAAAA
Source organism: Bacteroides sp. (assembly GCA_021203515.1). GTDB lineage: Bacteria > Bacteroidota > Bacteroidia > Bacteroidales > Bacteroidaceae > Bacteroides. The sequence continues at coordinate 10,095 of JAJQAY010000104.1, forward strand.
CATAACTTTGTCGCCGTTATCTCTCTGATTTTATAAGATATGCTTCGAATTTGGTTGTCCGTACTGTTTTTGTTCGTTCCTTGTTTCCTCTTTTGGGGGAGCAAGCCGCCTGCTCGCGTGGCGGGCGAACCGGACTTGGGGGCTGTGCTGACGTCCGAAGCATGCACCGGACTCTACCGCGCCATGCAACTGGAAGGGGTGGTGAACTGGAAAGCCTTCCGGCAGGCGGTGACCGGCTACTATAAGATAGATAATCGGAAACGGAAGATATTGACGCTGATTGACTTCTCGCGTCCTTCTACCGAGAAGCGCCTCTTCGTCTTCGACATGCGGCAGCAGAAGCTGCTCTTCTCCTCGGTGGTGGCGCACGGCAAGAACAGCGGCGGCAACTATGCCACTTCCTTTTCCAACGAATATGGCTCCTGCAAAAGTTCGCTGGGCTTCTACCTGACGGAGTCTACCTATCAGGGCAAGAACGGCTACTCCCTCATCCTGAACGGATTGGAGAAGGGCATCAACGACCGCGCCCGTGAGCGTGCCATCGTGATGCGCGGTGCGGCTTACGCCGACCCTACGGCGGTGGTGAAGGGTGGACGCATGGGACGCAGCTTCGGTTGTCCGGCAGTGCCCAGGAAGCTTTCGCGCCCCATCATCGACGCCATCAAAGGTGGGAGCGTGATGTACATCTACGCGGAGACTCCCGATTATCTGGCTCACAGCTCTGTGTTGGGAGATTCCGACCGTTTGTAGTGCATGTTTTGATATTCGTCAATTCCTGCAATCGTATCTTTTGCTAATTTTGCGTCCGATTTCCGGGGAACACTTATATATATGGCAACATCCAAAGAAATGACGGAAGGACGGGCACTTCCGTTGATTTTCAGCTTCACTCTGCCTCTATTGCTGGGTAACTTGTTGCAACAGACCTACTCGTTGGTAGATGCTGCAATCGCGGGTAAGTTTCTGGGTATTAATGCGCTGGCTTCGGTCGGGGCAAGTACTTCGGTCATCTTCCTGATACTTGGTTTCTGCAACGGCTGTTGCGGCGGCTTCGGCATTCCCGTGGCGCAGAAGTTCGGTGCGAGGGACTATGAGACGATGCGGCGGTATGTGTCCGTCAGCCTGCAACTGGCGGCGGTGATGTCGGTGGTGATTGCCGTGATAGCCAGCCTCTACTGTGCGGATATTCTGCAAATGATGCGCACACCGGAGATTATTTTCACCGGAGCTTATAATTATCTGCTCGTCACTTTTATCGGCATCCCCTGCACTTTCTTCTATAATCTGCCGTCCAGCATTATCCGTGCCTTGGGCGACAGTAAGACGCCTTTCTGGTTCTTGCTTTTCTCCACGGTGCTCAACATCCTGCTCGATTTGTTCTGCATCCTCGTGCTGGACTGGGGCGTGGCGGGGGCTGCCATTGCCACGGTCTTTTCGCAGGGTGTGTCGGCCGGGCTGTGCTACGTCTATATGATGCGCCGCTTCGATATGCTGAAAACGACACCTGCCGAGCGAAGGTTCGACAAGGCTTTGGCGCGGACGCTGCTGTATATCGGTGTGCCGATGGGGTTGCAGTTCTCCATTACCGCCATCGGCAGCATCATGTTGCAGAGTGCCAACAATGCGTTGGGTACGGCGTGCGTGGCGGCTTTCACCGCGGCCATGCGCATCAAGACGTTCTTTATGTGTCCGTTCGAAAGCCTGGGCATGGCTATGGCTACGTATAGCGGACAGAACTACGGGGCAGGCAAGCCCGAACGCATCTGGCAGGGCGTCAAGGCAAGCACGCTGATGATGATTATCTACTGGGCGTTTACCTTCTGCGTGCTGATGCTGGGGCCCGCACGTTTGCGTTGCTTTTTGTGGAAGCCTCGGAGTGGGAAATCCTGAATGATACGGAACTCCTCCTGCATGTATCCATCTCTTTCTTCCCGATGCTGGGGTTGCTTTGCATTCTTCGCTACACCATTCAGGGGGCGGGATACACCAATCTGGCGATGCTTTCGGGCGTCTCCGAAATGATTGCCCGCATCTTGGTCAGTCTGCTGGCTGTTCCGGCCTTCGGCTTCATTGCCGTTTGCTTCGGCGACCCCACGGCGTGGATTTTTGCCGTGGCGTTCCTGATACCCGCCTTCGTTTATGTCTATCGGCGCATACTCCTGATGAACAAAAATTAGTGTATCTTTGTATCGGTAGTTAGTTGGATGATGACCGAACGAAAGATTATACATGTAGATATGGACGCGTTCTACGCTTCGGTAGAACAGCGTGATAACCCCGAGTTGCGCGGCAAGACGATTGCCGTGGGACATGCGGAGGAGAGGGGCGTGGTGGCTGCTGCCAGCTACGAAGCCCGTCGCTTCGGGGTGCGTTCGGCCATGCCCTCGCTGAAGGCGAAGAAGATGTGTCCGCAGCTTATCTTTATTCCGGGGCGCATGGAGGTGTATAAGTCGGTGTCCCGCCAGATACACGAGATTTTCCACGAATATACGGATATTATCGAACCCATCTCCCTGGATGAGGCTTTCCTCGATGTGACGGAGAACAAACCGGGCCTCCTCCTGGCAGTGGACATCGCCAAGGAAATCAAGCAGAAAATACGCGAAAGGCTGAACCTGGTGGCATCTGCCGGAGTATCCTACAATAAGTTTCTTGCCAAGATTGCATCGGACTATCGCAAGCCGGACGGACTGTGCACCATTCATCCCGACCAGGCGCTGGGATTCATCGCCCGTCTGCCGATTGAGAGCTTCTGGGGGGTGGGGCCGGTGACGGCAAAGAAGATGCACGCCCTGGGAATACACAACGGGGAGCAATTGCGGGGTTGTTCGTTGGCAATGCTTACGCGCGAGTTTGGCAAGGTGGGTAGCATCTATTATGATTTTGCGCGGGGCATAGACCTGCGTCCGGTGGAGGCGGTGCGCATCCGCAAGTCCATCGGCTGCGAGCATACGCTGGAGAAGGACATCAATCAGCGTTCATCCGTCATTATCGAACTGTATCATGCGGCGGTGGAGTTGGTGAACCGCCTGGCGCGTAAGGACTTCCGGGGAAATACGCTGACGCTGAAAATCAAATTCCATGATTTCACGCAGATTACCCGCAGCATCACGCAGTCCAAAGAACTGCTCACTCTCGACGTTATCCTGCCTTTGGCAAAGCAACTCTTGGCAGAGGTGGATTACGAGCATCATCCCATTCGCCTGATAGGTCTGTCAGTCTCCAATCCTCGGGAAGAGAATGATGAGAAGGGAGTGTGGGAGCAGTTGAGTTTTGAGTTCAGCGATTGGGAGGGTGACAGCTCTGCGAGATGGTATTAAATTTCACCACAGAGGACGCAGAGTTTCACAGAGTTTAAAGATAAAATTAAAGAAACGCAGATTAACGCAAATTCACGCAAAGGAAACTCTACTATATAAATAATCTGCGAAAATCTGCGTTAATCTGCGTTTCAATAAGAATAATCTGTGCATTAATCTGCGTTAATCCGTGTAATCTGTGGTGAAAAGACTGTTGACGCATCTTCTACTAATCATCCAGCGAATGGTCCGCCCGTACCTTCTTTCCCGACCAAGCCTTCAGCCCAGTCCATTCTGCATAAGGCGCCGCCCAAAAGGCATCGTCCGCAGGAAGCCCTAAAGGGAGGAACCCCGCAAGGCAGAGGTAAGTGCTGCCCGTGTTGATATAAGACTCCGATATTTCTACCTGGTCGCCGGCAAAGCCTACTCTCAGCCAACCGTCAGCATCGAAGTTGGCAGGCGAGGCGAATTGTTTCTGCAACACTGCGGTCAGTGCGCAGCGCACTTGTGCTGGAGTGATACTCTTCGGCAACAGATGCATCAGTGCAGCCTGCCCCAAGGCATGAAACACACCGATACGGTAAACAATGGAACATCCCACCACGGGATACGTCCCTTCCGGCGAAATCACCCGTTCCAGTTGCTCGGCATACCGTGTGAGGCGTTTCTGCTGTACGTCGAAGAACTCGTGTCCCGGCATATTGTGCTTACGCATCACAGCGAGTATGTCGGTCAGCATCGGATGAATGACGAAGCTGTTGTAATAATCCAGATGAAAAGCCTCTCCGTCTCCGTATTGTGCATCGCCCTTATACCATAAATCGCGGAACTTGCGCATGCCATAGTTGAGGCGTACAGTGTCGCACTCTCCGGTGAACTCCTGCAAGGCTGCCTCGACTATGGAAGCGAACAGCAGCCAGTTGCTTTCATTAGGCTTGATGGCACGGCTGCGTTTCAGTTCGGTAATCATGCGTTGCTGTGTCTGCTCGTCCAGATTGCCCCATAACTGCTTGGGCGCACGCAGCAGACCTTCGGCAAGGAAGGCGGCGTCTACCAGCGGTTGCGACGGCTCTCCAAAAATCAGATAGTCGGGCGAGGCGGGGTCTACCGCATTGCTCAATCCTTTCACCGTCAAGTCGATGTATTTCTTCCGGAGCTGTCCTTCCGGTGTGGCGTCCGGCCCCAGTTCGAGCCAGGGAGCAATACCGCAAACGGTGCGCCCCACGGCTTCGAGATAAGAAAAGCTCTTCCGGTTGGGGCGAGCGACTGATAAGGCATCGCCTGCTTCAGCGTTCCTTGTGCCAGATTGTTCAGTACGGGATGGGCGATGCGGGTCATCGTTCCACCCACACGGCTCTGTCGGGAGTTCCGGCTCTGTTTTGCGCTGTGGCGGCCATCGCCAGGCAGAAGAATAGGGATATGGAGAGAAGTCTTTTCATTTTCGTATGGTTTTGATTTAAATAGGAATTTAGGGGCGTAGCGCCCCGGCAAGTTTTCCTTTCGGATGCAAGACTATCTTAATTCCCCTCCTCCTGGGAGGAGGGGTGCCCAAAGGGCGGGGTGGTAGGTGAGAAAAGAAATCCTTTTATAAGAGGTATTCTGCTGTTTTTCCTACCACCTCCCCCTTCGGGTACTCACCCCCTCCGGCTCCCCCGTTATCGGGGGAGAGCAACCTCCCGGGAGGAGGAGAGTTAGGATAGAACTGCTATACAGTTTGAGATATACTGTAAACTGTCCGATAAATTAGCATTTAGTTCATTTCCATGCAGTTGTAAGTTCGTTTCCTTGATACCTCACCGTCACTTCATCACTCAGCGCCTTCTTTCCGGGAGTCACTACACGAACAACGTTTTCTCCCTTCTGCAACTTGACGCCTTTCCATACCACGGTCGCATAAGTATCCGCCTTTTGTTTACCGCAACTCACACCGTTTACAAACAACTCCGCCTCGGGTGCAGTAGTGAAAGCCATAAACGTCTGTTCGGGAAGGAAACGCTGCATGCAACGCTTCTCTGCCAGATAGAGCATCGGCTCTTTCTTATTCCAGTTCGCCTTGTAGAAATAGAAAGCATCCTTCTTCACCTTGCGATCGAAAGTAACAAGCCCTTTGTCGTTGATGCCCGGACGGTCACCTTCCGTGCGGTGGGCAGCCCCGAAGTCGAACATATTCCATACGAACGTTCCCCATACGAACGGACGTTCATTGATGATTTTCCAGTTCTCCATGTGGTAGTAAGTCTGTCAGTTCTCAGGATGCCACCAAGAGATGGGTACGGTCTGTTTCAGCGAGTCCTGCTGATGATAAATACTTGCTCCTGCACCGTATTCGCTGATGCCGATGCGGATTTGAGGATACTTCTTATGAGTAGCGTCGAGGAACTGTCCCAATATCTTAGGAGTACTTCCATACCATCCGTCGTAGCGGTTCCACGCAATGTTGTCCGTAATGAAGTTCAGGTTACCGCCTTGGTTGCTGGCCGATGCGGTGGGACGCGTCGGGTCTTCCTGCTTGGCCAGTACGTTCAGTTCCTTGATATATTCCACGGGGTTATCGCCCACCTCCTTCAGTTCGTTGAAGAGCCCCCAGAAGCAGATGGCCTGGCGGTTGTAGTTCTGCCGGATAAGCTCGATGAGCTGCTGCTTGCCGTTCGCGCGGAAAGAAGCCTGGTCTACGAAACCCTTGTCCGCGTATCCGCCGGGACCGACAAACGGAATTTCCGCCCAGGTAACGATGCCGTATTTATCCATCAGGTCGTACATGGCAGTGGCCTGATGATAATGTGCCAGGCGGGTTGCGTTGACACCCATTTCAAGCATAAGCGCCACGTCCTCCTCATGGTGTTGCGGGCGGAGTGCATTGCCGATTTCAGCACGGTCCTGATGACGGCATACCCCATGAAGTGCCAGATGCTTGCCGTTCAGGAAGAAACCCTGGTCCGGGTCAGTATGGTAGAAACGAAGTTCGAGAGGCTGCTGCACACTGTCAATTTGCTTGCCGTCCTTGTGCAGACTGACGGTCACCTGATACATGAACGGGTCTTCGCGGCCATCCCAGAGGTGCGGCTTCTTGATAGAGAACGGCAACTCCTCTTGCAAGTCGGCTCCCTGAGCCAGGGTAACCGTGCGGCTGTCCTCATAGACAGTCTTGCTGCCTTCCGTCACCCGGAGGCGAAGTTCTACATCCCCTTCCGCACCCTTGTTCGAGAGGTTGACCTTCGTACAAACCTTTGCTTCTTCGGGAGTGACGGACTCTTGTACCAGATAAACACCCGGCGAAGCATAATCCAGCGGAGAGATGCAGGTAGCATCGGTAATCATCAGGTGTACATCCCGATAAATACCGCCGTAGAAGTTGAAGTCGCCCACCAGCGGCATGACGTCCAATTGTTCACCGTTGTTGGCGCGTACCAGAATTGAGTTCTTCGCTCCGTACTTCACCTCGTCGGTAATCTCGAAGATAAAAGCTGCATACCCGCCCCGGTGCTCGCCGATATGTTTGCGGTTGACGAATACGTCGGCCACGCTGTTCACTCCTTCGAAGCGGAGGAAGGGACGTTTGCCCTTCCATTCGGGACGCACGTAGAGCGACTTCTCGTAATTGCCTATGCCGCGCTTGTAGTCGGTTTTACCGGCCAGGGCATCCTGCGCATTCCAGGTATGCGGTAAGTCTACCCGCCGGGTGTCGAACTGTACCTGATGTGAGAAGCGGAACTGCCAGTTGTTATTCAGCAGGATGTCCTGCCTTTGCGCATGCAGTCCTTGAGCAATGGATAGAAGACAGAGGAGGAGGGCTGCCGCCACTCCCCGATACTTGTTGTTTTTCATGGTTTCCTTATTATAAGATATTACTTTTCTAAATCCTTTTTCCGCTTCAGCGCTTCCATAAAGTAGTAGTCGGCATAGTTCAACGGAACATCAATCTCGCTGTTATGGGGAATGCTGCCCACACTATGCATCAACAGGAAGCGACCGTTTGTTCCCACTTCGGCACGATAGGCCGGAGTAGCAAGGCTTTGCATGATGCGGTCGGCATAGTCCTTGTAAGAAGCAGCATCAGGTACGTCGTATGTACTGATTTCGTATAATGCGGAAGCGATGCAAGACGCAGAAGAGGCATCGCGGGGTTCGTCCGGAATGTTGGGCGCATCCATATCCCAATAGGGAATTAAGTCTTCCGGCATGCGCGGATGGTTCTTCATCATGGCAAATGTTTTCAGTGCCTGGTCCAGATACTTGCGGTCTTTGGTTTCACGATAGCAAACGGTGAAGCCGTAGATGGCCCATGCCTGTCCGCGCGACCAGACGGACTCGTCTGCATATCCCTGAGCCGTTTGGCGGTGGCGCACAGAACCGTCTTCGATACTATAATCCACTACATGATAGCAACTCCCGTCCGGGCGGAAATGCTCGGCGAGCGTGCGGTCGGCATGTGCCACGGCGATGTTGTAGAAAGTAGAGTCACCGGAAAGTTTGGTAGCTTCAAACAGTAGTTCCAGGTTCATCATATTGTCGATGATGACCGGGCATTCCCAACCGCGCTTGCTTTGCCAACTGTTGCCGTTGACGTTCCAGCTTTGAATAACTCCGGCGTTCGGGCGGAAGCGGGTGGAGAGCGATTTGGCGGCCTGTACCATCACATTCGTGTAAGCGGTGTCGGGCACAAGGCGCAACCAGTTGCCGAAGCTACAGTTGATGATAAAACCGATGTCATGATGCTAAGTCAGGTTTTCGGCCTGCTTGATGGCTTCGGTATACTTCTTTGCCAATGGAAGATAGGCAGTGTCGCCGGTCAGTTCGTACAGATACCAGATGCTGCCGGGAAAGAACCCGCTGCGCCAGTCGGCATATCCGCAATAGTAGACGTAGCCGTCCGTGTTCAGGGTTACCGGGTTCAGGCACTTTCCGCTTGCCTCTATGGTGTCGATGGCAAGTCCCAGTTGTGCTTTGGCAAAGTTCACGTTTTCTTCAATAAAGGAAGATTTTTTCGGTTGTGTGTTTGAGCAGGCTATGCACACCATTACACAGGTTGCTCCAAGTAAAGCTTTTAAATTCATGTTACAGTATTATAGTTGTTTAAGAGTATATGCATAAGTTCCGGCCTGATTGAGCGCTTTTGCCGTTAGCGATATTCGGTATATCTGCTTGCCCCATACGTTGGACAGACGCGTATCCGTCAGCGGCACAGTTTTAATGTCGGCATCCAGTTGCGACGGATTGTACTCCAGCAAGGCTTTCTGTCCGTCGACCTCAATCGTTACTTTCCCGGGAACCGAAGTATCTACTCTTCCCCATGTCATAAAGTGAAGCACGTTTTTGTCCGTAGCCTCTTTCAGGCAGAAGTTGTCGGACACTAGCAGCTTGCCGTTCTTCAATGTATAGCTCCGTGTCCATTTCTCTACGTTGGCTTCTGCGGGGTAGGCGGTAGCGATATTGGCCGAGAAAGAATTACTCTTCTTATCGAACTTCACTTCCGTTGCTTTATATCGGCGGCCGTATTGCTGCGGTACACCGTTAATCATCGGCAGGTTGTGATAATTGCTTTGCATGGTCCAGATGGAGTAGCGCTCGCTGCTGAAGGTCTGCCGGGTGTAAGTACCCACTCCGGCATCAATCAGGATGGGAGTGTTGTTCATCCAGAGCGAGAAAGACCCCGCATCGTTATGATTGTGGCTTTCGTCATTGTATCCTCCTTTGGCGGCAAAGAAAATGCCGCTTTTGTCTTTCAGATAGCAAAACTCAGTTTCGGGATACCAGGTCTGTGCGGGGGGGTGATGTGCGCAGGCTTTGTTGCTGCCAGTTCATCACGGATTTCCAGCATCTTCAGCGTCCTGTATAAATCGCGGTTGCGCGGCAGTCGGTTCTTGTTCATCGTTGCGGCAAATTGCATCATTTCCTCGCTGTGGACAGCTTTGCCGAAGCGATAGATTAGCGGAGCGTCACCCTCCCCTCTGGCCGAAGCATCGGCAAAATTCACCACCCATCCGTCACCTATGTACGAACGTGAAATGTATTCGCCTATATTCTTTATCATCGGATTGTCGAATAGCGATATTTGTCCGCCGGTGTTTTCGGAAAGCAAATCCAGATAGTCAAAGAGCTTTCCGCCTGCATGTCCCCAGTAGGAAGGACCTTCTTCGCAGGCGCCATCGGCGTGGATATAGTTCAGGAAGCAGTCTACCGATTGCATGGTGCGATATATGCCCGCAGCCAGTTTATCGGGGTCGTTTTCTAATAACATCATTGTTTGCAGCACGTTGCTGTTGCACCACGGGTTCCAGTTATTGACCATCGTAGTGGGAGTAGCGCGGAATGCCTGCCACCAGTAGTAATTCTCCTCATTCATATAAGGTTTGATAGTGCGTTCTTCCAGTTCATGGCGCAGCCTGATGGAAATACTTGGGTTTACCTTATCAAACTCTGTATGAAGAAAGTAGTAAGTCCATGCCAACATGGACGATAAGTCTCCTGATGTAAGATCAATCAATTGCTCCCGATGGTCGGGCAGCGAACGGTGTACTTTTTGCGTGATGAGGTGTGCAGCCAGCACCCATGAAGTCATTTCGCAGGTGTGGAATACTCCGTTTATCAATTGTGGCAGGAAGCGTCCTTGTCCTTCGGCCAACTCAGCCAATAATAAGTCGACGATAGCCAGGTTGTTTTCGCCAAACGGTTTTTCCATTGCTTCGCGTGAGCCGCTTCTTTCAAATTCGATGTAGTCGGTGGCTTTTACTACTTGCCACTGATAGTTCAGTTGTTTTTCTCCCCTTTTGATATACGTCTCCTTCATGGACGCAAAGAGTTTGTCCCATCCCTGACGGTCGGTATAAACAGGGTAGCTCACCCATTTCTGATTTGTGATTACTACCGATTTCAATTGCTTCAGGTCTGCCGTATGTTGCAACAGATTTCGTTCGGAGTAGGCACTTGCTTTTACGGAACAGAAACAAAGCAATACTGTAGCGATTATTTGAAGGTTTTTCATAGTGAATATCGATGTGTTAAATTCGGGCACTAAAGTAGTGAAAAAGCCTCTTCACTAAAATATTTATAAAATATTCACTATCGTGAAGAGGCTTTGTGCAGAAAACTATCTAGTAATTAATCGGATCAACTGGGATCCAGCGTCAGATTCGGGTTCATTTCACGCTCTTTGCGCGGTACGGGCCAAGTGTATAAGAAATCTCTATACCAGTCGTAGTCATATTCCAGCTCTCCCCAGACTTGCTTCAATCCGGAACCGTTGAAGAATTTGCTTTGTTTCCATGTTCCCCAGCGCATTTCGTCAAAGAAGTTAATGCCTTCTCCGTTGAACTCCCAGCGGCGTTCGTTGCGGATGCGTTCGCGAAGGTCATCCTGTCCGGCAACCTGAGTGTTGGCGTTGCTGTTCAGCAAGGCTACCCCTGCACGTTCACGCACCAGGTTCACGCAGTCTATGGCCTTTTTCATATTGTCGGCACCTCCCATTTCATTGTATGCTTCTGCCAGATTTAATAAAATATCGGCATAGCGGATGAGCGGCATATCGATAGGTGAATAAGAACGGTCGGGTACCTCATTAGGTCCTTCGGCTACGAATTTGCGGAATAGATAATATAATTCGGAATTGTCTGTTTTAATCTTGTGTGTACCGTAAAGACAATATTTGTCTA
>JAJQAY010000030.1 GCA_021203515.1 Bacteroides sp.
CTACTCCTGAGCATAGAATAATCCATGAATGTAAAATTGGGAGAGTTGTTAGGGCAGCATAAAAGAGAGAAGAGGAAAGAAGACGAAAGAAAAAGAGGCTGACTAACATTTGCATTGTTAGACAGCCCCGTTGCGGTATAATTCACTTCCGAAATCCTCCGCAAAACCCAAGTTCAGAGAAACCGTTAACAATTCATTCTCCGGTGAAGGAGAAACGACCTCATCTATGCGTTCCTCGCACCCCGCAAGGCCGAAGAACACCACAAGCAGGCTCAAAAGCCTCAACCAATTCTTTTCTACCATTCCTTTCATATCATTATTCAATTACAATTATTTCATTTATCCACTGAAATCCCGGAAAACAATCCGTCCCGCCTTATATACCTTTCAGCATACAAAGCGGGACGGAAAACAAATTCTATTCTCTATTAGTCGCTATCTCTTAATAACCCATTCTCCACGTTTATTTCCTCCTCTTCTACCAACCAAATTCAAAGATTTTAAGTCAGCAATAATACGTGTAATAGTTCTATCGCTAACACCTATGTTATCGGCTAAGTCGGCAACTTTTATTTGGGGATTAAGTTTCAATGTATCGTAAACGCTCTTGTGTAAAGGCGTTGGGAATTTTATTCCGCCATTTATTCCGCCATTTATTCCGCCAAGCAACGTTTCCTCTCCATTTTTCTGCTGATTATCAACATATTCTATTCCGCCAGTTTGTTTAAACTCTATTTCCTCTGCTCGACGAGAAATCTTCTCTATGACTAAAAAAGCAGTACCTAAATCCAAAGTAAACTCAGGTTCTCCATTTCCATTTTCCTTTAGTTCTTCCTCTACTCGCAGCACACCACGGCTAAATCTATTAACAAATCCCATGACTTTCAAAGCCTCGGCAACTACACCATTGCGGTAATCATTTACCAAAGGAAAATTCTCAGGACGAGCTTTACCATACAAACTACCGGGATTAAGTATTTCAATGCGATTGTCATATTGGTAGAACTGTACAGGACCGTTGCTCTCATAATCACGGTGACAAACCGCATTCATCAACAGTTCCCGAGTAGCCCAATAAGGATAATCTAACACTGTTTCTTCCCGCAATGCACTTACAGGTACAGGCCGACGATTTGTAATCGTTGTATTGACAAATGTATCCAACTGATAAAGCATCGTATAAAGATTACCACTGAACTTATGCTCACTCATTATTTCTCCTGCACGTCCCAGTCCCTTAAAACGAACATACTGAATGTATGCTCCGGGCAGAAAATGCTCCACATTCTTGCCAAACAATAAGATGCCGGCATAAGTAGGACAATCAAAGCGCACATCATAAAAGCCCAATGATTGAAGCTGAATTTTCACATCCCTATTATCAGACAATAGCACATCTTCCGGAAATGCCATAGGCAAATATCCCAAACGAAAAGTTTTCGTGTCCAAATCGTCAATAGTAGCTCCAAAACAGGGCATCGCATCAAATGTTACTATACTCGATGCACGCTTCTCATACAGTATTTTTTTCGTCAGCTTCATTAGCTACTGATTTGCGAGGACCGATACGTACCCATATCCGCCCTTTATACTTAACAGGAGGAAATGTTGCAGGTTGTATCTCGACAACAATCAGATTTCCTTCAGGAAAAGAAACCTTTTCCACTACCATCGAGGGTTGTGGCTGAATATTCCCGTCAGTACGAATCGCCGCAATATTTTTCAGCAAATCATCTGTTACATTCACTCCTTCAATACCACCCTCATCATTAGCTCCGATAATCAAATAACCGGGTAGATTATGATTAGGCAAATCATTAGCAAATGCACATATTGCCTGACCGAATTTATCAGTATTAGTTGTCGAAATTGTACGTTCCACCCTGTCACTTTCTATATCTTATAACAAGCTCAACAATTTCTCTTTTGCAATCATCCTTATCTGTTTTTTAAGTAACTTTACACAAAGATACAAATTGTTTTCCGTTATTCCAGTATGTCAAAGAGCGAAAGACCTGTAAATACACTATTCCTGCACACACCGGAAACGGATAAGGCTCGTTGATATAGCCATATGTATTACTAGATGTACCCATTTGTGACTTGTCCAATTTTACATAATAAATTCTATAACCGGCAGAAGCTTTTGCCAATGTATTAGTTCCTATATAACCGGCAGGATTTCCAGATTGAGCTAAATTACCATCACCCGATCCCCTGAATGCCGTTACCGGGAACCAGGCTGTATTATGAATACTTACAAAATCAGGCAATCCGTTTGCTCCTGAGATATTATATAATCGCCCTCCTCGATCGTGTGAACCACCGGTTACTACAAAGTCGCCATTGCTATTGAACCAATATGCCTGATTCACATTCCATTGTGAATAGATAGTCCTAAAGGGAATTTTCCAACCGGCAGGACAAGGATCATAAAGCGTTTTTGAATCATTGTACAAATACTGATAAGCAGCATCCCCTTCATTATTATGATACCAATCAAGCGTTCCTGTAATGATAGTCATCGGATGCTCTATGACATATTGTAATGTACTGGCCATTCTTCACCATATTCTCACCGGATTTATTATACGGTATCTTAGGAAGAGTCAAAGAATATCCTTGTGCGTCATAGATAACATCTATCTCATTAGTTGTCCCATCTACCGAACCGAAGAACGGGTCTTTACGCCCCCAATAGTACAAATATCCTATTCGCTTAGCAAATTCCAGTACAGAAGCATCCTTTCCCGGGAATCCACCTGCCATAGCACACAAAAAGCAGTCCATCGTCACTTTATTATAGTGATTACCTCCCTCCTTAAATGCCGCGGAATTGGCATATTGGTGTACACTACCATTTTGTGTCTGTTGCTGTGCCTGTTCATACGAGACAGTAGAAGTTATTCCCTGCGGCACATAGTCGGTTATCCAAAGATGCCAACTCCATACAATCACATTCCCCGAATAAGCGGCTATCACGGCATTACCACCATTCGTCACCGGTACCTTCACATGAATACGTGCTTTTTGCAGATCATCCCCATCGGTGACGCGCACCAAATTGGTATGGTTATCTTTACTGATTGCATATCTCACCACAAGTTCTCCCGATGTAGCATTGTCCTTACTTTGCCAATACACTTTCACAGCCGTTATTTTTTATTATCGGCAAGCGTTGTCCCGTCCGTCAGATATGTATTCCAACCATTCAACGAATTATTATAACCGTCCATTGTAGCTTCATGCTTATACGGATTAAAACAGATATTCGTACCGGGCTTCATCATAAAGCAATTCGCAGTTTCCACTAAGTTCGTACTCTCTACCGGATTTTGATCCAATAACTGAATACGCCCGTCATCCCGATAGTTGGCAGAAGCGATGTTCAAAGTCCAATTATAATTCTTATTCTCATAAAGATTAAAGTCAGTAGGGGTATCGCCGCCTAAATAAGCACGATAATAAAGGCGTTCTTTCTTGACCGAATTATCCACCACCAACTCTACATATGAAGAAGCGGTAGGAGCATTCTCTTTCGTACGGTAATAAGGAGAAGTAGCCTTCGGAGAATTGCCGCGTACATTAGCGGGTATCCAAACTGTTTTTGTTCCGTTAGCGTCTGCCAGTTCCGTATCCGTCAAGCGGTAATAATCGACAAACTCTACCACGGAAGGAGGATAAGTCACTCCCCATTCCGATGTCTCTTCTTTCGTAGGAATAACGGAGAATTTCACGGGAACTTGACAAAGTTTGACCTCTTTTAGCACATAGTTCTGAGCAGTAAGTTCATCGGATATCGTCCAGTTCACAGTCAACTGTGTAGCCAGCCTCTTCAGCAACAGACGGGTATCATAACTACCTTCCGGACTTTGAATCACGGCCGCGCCATTGACTACGTTCACCTTTACATGCTCCAGAAGAAGCACATAAGGCATCGCATTCATACTCCCTGTTACGGAAGGATTTATCGCTTTTATAACCGAGGCATCCGCGCTCATTTTTCGTATCTCATCTAAAGATTTACTTCATAAAGCACCTATTGCACTACCATTGCCACGAGCCACCAACATCAACTGGCAGCCATCGCTTTTTGTCAAAGTGATGTTCAAACGCTCCCCTATATTTTTATCTCCGAAATCATTTCCCGTTTCCGGAATATAATTTCCGTTCAAATCATACTGCCGAATTTCCAGACTGTACAATTTATCAGGAACGTCTGTCACAACACCACGGGTTACGACATCGGGAGTCAGGCTCGCGTTGAAAGCAGCAGAGCTGCTTTCAACGCGAGCCGTTGCGGCGAGCCGTTGCGGCGAGCCGTTGCGGCGAGCCGTTGCGGCGA
The DNA here is from genome assembly GCA_021203515.1 of Bacteroides sp. Taxonomy (GTDB): domain Bacteria; phylum Bacteroidota; class Bacteroidia; order Bacteroidales; family Bacteroidaceae; genus Bacteroides. The sequence continues at coordinate 4,346 of JAJQAY010000030.1, forward strand.
GCCGTTGCGGTATAATTCACTTCCCGAATCCTCCGCAAAACCCAAGTTCAACGAAACCGTTACCAATTCATTCTCCGGTGACGGAGAAACTACATCATCTATACGTTCCTCGCAGCCTGTAAGACTGAAGAACACCACAAGCAGACCCAAAAGCCTCAACCAATTCTCTTCTAATATCCCTTTCATATCATTATTCTATTATATTTATTTCATTTATTCACTGGAATATCAGAAAACAATCCGTCCCGCCTTATATACCCTTCGGCATACAAAGCGGGACGGAAAACAAATAGCACTAATTTCTATATACTATTGATACTTTATCAAATCAGCTAACTGCAGAAAATAATCATTTGACCATATTTTCAAATCTTGCGGATTTTTAATAAATGGCTCCACATCCCGCTTCACCATATTTATATCAGTAGTAGCTAACCGCTCTTTAAGTTTCTCTATAAATTCCTCCTTGCTTATATCTATATTATTAAATTGCTTGGTTCTCACCTGAAAATGATAAAAATCCAAAGCAACTCCTTTTCGTACATACCACTCAAAGTCATACCAATCACGCCCTTTCACTCTCGATTTCCAATTGCGAAAAACCAGTGCGTGCATCTTTCCCGCATAAAGGTCAGATAAGGTGAAGCATCTGGTCATAAACGAGAACGGATAAAGCATTTGGTCGAATACATTCATCGTTCTATCAGTTTTATCAGATTAATTAAATCATTCTTTTTCTTACTTACCTCCGAACACTGTCGAAAGATTTCAGCATCCATTTCATAAAAAGCCTCCGTATCCAAACGTAAATCCTCTTCAAGATAAAGCAAGAGAGCTTTTACGGAACGAGGTCTTACATTAGGAGTATATGAAATCAAGTCACACAATGCCTTTTCAGGCGAAGCAATCATAAAAGCGTACCCTTCTTGCTGTTCCTGACGAATGCCTATCGAGAAATACTCGTCATTACAGAACGTATAATCAAACCGGGCAATCGAGTTATCAAACCGCCTGGAACGTTTGATTGTCATAGAGCGTACCCCATAAACACTTTCCGGTATCAACCCGTAATAGCGTAAAGCGGTCTCCATCGACACATACGACGGCCCGTAAATATGATTGGCAATAAGCTCGGTAGAAAGCAACTTCCCGGAAACAGCAGGTGATACCACGTAAAGCCCTCTTTTAAGCCGAACTAATTTACCCGACTTTTCAAGTTCCGCAATCTTATGTCGAGGCGAAGCATAACCGTCCAGAAATGATTCCAACACCGCATAATCCACGGGAATAATCCCTATTTGTGAAAGCTGTTCCATATTCTATACCTCATTATCAGACAGCAAATATAGTCATTTTCTGCACAGTTATTCCGATATTACTTCATTTTCTATGCAAAAAGTGACAACTTTCCACGCCAACAACAAGAGTAAACTACTTTAATTGTTTTCCGTTATTCCAGTATGTCAAAGAGCGAAAATATAGCAATTCAATAGCAGATGATTTTTATACACGGTGTATATAAAATCTATTCACAGGCAACTTAATCTCCATCATCTTGTATACACCGGACAGAAAACCCATAACCATCTTCCACATCATGCTGAAAAGAGAATTTACCTCCCTGAATTTGATAGATATATCGATGACCGGTCCTCGAAGAAGTAGAAGCCCAAAGAAAGACCGAGTTATTACTCACGGTACTTCGATAATTTCCGGATGTTACTTCGCGTAGAGATACTCCCGGAAAGAAAGCTGACTTATTGGTATAGTTACTTGCATTTTCTCCGGAACCGCCGAAATAAAGAAAACCGGCACCCGGTGTATCAACTCCGGAAGCTGATTGCTCACCATTACTCTTCATTGAAGTCAGTCTCTCACCATCCCAATACATGATATTATCATTATTACCGAATAAATTCTCATAAACAGAAGAAGTACTCGTTGACCCGAATCCGGCACATAAGGAATAGTTAGCACCATTCGATTTAAATTCATTTAAAGGCACTTTCCATCCGGCAGGACATGGATCATAAATCGTTTTTTCGGTTATTATTCCAAGCAGAACTATTATCCGAGTTTAGAATTCCACCACCACCCGGATAATAATAATTGATAGGGTTTTCTATAAGTGTTTGATAAGGAACATAACTTTTAGCTATTTTCCCTATTTTAGCTATTTGTCCGTATCCATCATAGAGGGTCTCTACTTCATTAGTTGTACCATCAGCCGTACTGAAAAACGGTTCTTTTCGTCCTCCTTGATAAAGCAGTCCAAAAGTACGTACCCTATCCACTAAATTATCTTGCATCCCAGCCTTTGTTGCTCCCAAATTACGGTCCATAATCACTTTCTTATAAAAAGCGCCAGAACTGCCCCATGAGATTCCGCCATACACCTGAACCATTCCACCTTGAGTCGCATTCTGAGCAGCCGTTATGGCTTCTTTCCGAGTATTATCATCTATAATCTTACTTACATCCATCACAGCCGGCACGTAGTCACTAACCCAAATATGCCAACTCCAAACTGTTGCGCCAGCACTGTTTTTAGCTTCAATCACCGCATTGCCGCCATTGGTTACAGGCACTTTCACATGTATCAACGCATTATCTTTATCACTGATATCCGACACATTCACCAAATTCTCATGATGGTCGTCATCTATCACATATCCCATTACCAAGTCACCCGAGGCTCCCGTATCCTTGGTCTGCCATAACACTTTAACGGAGGCAATGGTCTTATCTACAGTTAATGTTGTTCCATCTGTCAGATACGTATTCCACCCATTCGTACACGCCTCATGCTTATACGGATTAAAAGATATATTCGTACCGGGCCTTATCATCAAGCAGTTAGAAGTCTCTACCAAATTTGTACTCACCACCGGAGTCTGATCCAACAGTTGAATACATCCATCCCCGCGATAGTTGGCAGAAGTAATATTCAACGTCCAATTATAATCCGTATTTTCATAAAGGTTAAAATCCGTGGAAGCATCGCCACCCAAGTAGGCACGATAATAGAGACGTTCTTTCTTGACCGAATTATCCACCACCAACTCTACATACGAAGCAGCAGTAGGCGCATTCTCTTTTATACGATAATAAGGAGAAGTAGCTTTCGGAGAAGTACCGCGTACATTGGCAGGTATCCATATGGTTTTCGTCCCATTTGCAGTAGTCAATTCCGTACCTGTCAAACGGAGAGGGTCGACAAACTCGGAAACGCTACTCGGATAAGTAGTTCCCCACTCCTCCGTCTTTTCTTGTGCCGGAAGAATACGAAAGCTAGAGGGAACCTGGCACAGTTTAACTTCTTTCAATACATAATCGCTGCCGAAAGTTTCTCCGTATAATAATTTCCAGTTCACAGTCAGCTTTGTTGCAAGGCGTTTCAACAAAAGGCGGGCATCGTGAGTGTCGTCTATACTTTGCAGTTTGTTATCTTTCACCTTTACATGCTCCAAATAAAGCACATAAGGCATTTTATTCATTTCCGTCTGCGTAGCTCCGGTCGTACTAATACCTTCAAAAACACTATTTGCCACCGTTTGGGCATTCAGTGCCGAAAGGGTATTATAGTTTGAAAGGCTTGGATTATCCTTTCCGCAAGCAATTACCACCAACCGGCAATCTTCCGAAGGCGCCAAAGTAAAAGTCAACTTCTGCCCTATCGCTGCTTCCGCCACATAATTGGAACCGGAACTTAACAATGCACCGGTATCTTTATTGTATTGAAGCATGTAAAGTTTGTATAGGGCATCCGGTTGCAAATCCGGAGCAACCTCTCCTCCACGGGTATGCATTACCGGAGTCAGTTCTGTACAAAACGCTCCGTCCTGAGTTTCTTTTCCGCTACGTGTATTACTCCTACCCGCCAGCGTATAGCCATCCTCTTCATCGGCAAAACCAAACGAAAGTTCCACCGGTACACCTTCTGCCGAGGCAACCGGAACCTGAGCATCCGGATAATAATCATCACAAGATACCGTGCCCAGTAACAGCAAGATTACTAAAAAACACCTTCCTACATATGCTTGAGAAATATATTTCATCCTATCCATTTCTTTTCTTATTTTCTTATCTGAATTCCACTTCTTTCGTTATCGTTTCAACCTGGTCAAATACCACTACCGCACCATCGGTTATCGTCACCCGAACATCGGCACTGTTAATACCACTCACCTCCACAGTAATGGTATAATGGTAGCCACGGCGGATATTGTAGTCGTTCATCAGGTTACCACCTAAGTAAAGACGGTAGTTGACAGTCACGGGAGAAGCAACCGCTCCGGTTCCGGCACTGTTGACATACCAATACGACCCCTCCAAATCAATGTAAGTGCAGTTATCCAAACTGCCGCCGGGTCCCGGTTTGCCATCGGCACCCAACGTGGGGCGGTACCATCAGAGGTGGGAGCGTAGGACGCCAAATTCTTATCCTGAAAAGACATGCCGCAACCTACACCGCGTAGGTTCTCAGGCATATAGAAGGTATGGGTACTTCCCGCATAAAGGGGTTCCGTATCAGTCTTCACGGCCACCTGATAATTGCCTCCGGCAGTGGCCGGATAGACACCCGAAACAGCTCCACCCGTGTATCCATTGCGAGCGTTGTGGGTAGCTTATAAGCGTTGATGGAATTGAGGGTAAACTTGGCAGGAGCCACCACCTTATTCGTCCATTTCACATCTATCCAGGCATAAGCAAAGTTCAGGGGAGCAATAATCACAGCCTTATCGGCATTCCCGCTCTTACTTTCATACTTGATATCATTGGATACAAGCAGATTACGATTCGTTTTGTAACCGGTATAGGGTATCGTGATTTTCTGCAAATCTTTTATAAATACATTTGTATTAGAAGAAGCAGAAAATGCAACCAAATCTGTCTGGTCACTTCCAAAGTTTCCTATGACACGAAAAGTACTGTTGATATTCGAAAAGCCATCGGTAGTCACTATAAGAAGTGCAGCATTATCACCTTGCTTAATTACTCCCTCGCCAAAGTTTTGGGCAGCTATCTTTTTGCCATTCTCATCAAATTGCACTACCCATACATCATTGACACTCGTTCCGCCGATATCCCCCGCCCGGGTATTCACGGACAATGCCGGAGGTAATGTCAACCGGAAAACAAATTGTCCATCGGCCGGCACAGGTTCCGAGCCCCCACGTTCGCAGGAGGATAAAAGCAAAGGCAGGGCAGTAAGAACTGCCAATGCTCTATATAGGCTTCCTAAAACAGTACGTATCTCTTTTATAAGTAAGTAGTTTTTTTAATCTTTACCCAAGCCTCCCCTTTCAGGTCGGTAGTAGTCCACTCTCTGATAGCCAGTGTCAGGTCCGTCGGAATGATAGCGCCATAGAATGTCAGACTGAAGTCAAACTGATAGGTCATACCCGGTAACAATGATTTCTCAATGGAAGCATGATAAGTATCGGTCATGGTTTTCTCCAGACTCCCTTCCTTATAACTGACCGTCAAGTTCACGTCAAAGGTCAGTTTCTGCGTACCGTCCACCGGTAACAGTACAGCGGGAGAACTGACACGTTTATCGTTTACATTCTGGCTCGAAGTATTCAAGGAAAAGTTGTCATAAGTATAAGAGGAATTGGCAACCGCGCCTGCCGCTACCGCCTCCCATACTGTGCTGTTCAACTTATAAGAGAGTTCATTACGCAAACCATTTATCTTCACATAATTCACTACCAGTTTTGTCGGCTGCACAGGTTGAGTACCGTTTCTGGCAGCTACCGTAGTGGTCACCTGTGCTCCCATACGGGTAAAAGGACTTGGAAGTGTCACCTTCATCAAACTTTCACCTGTCTTATCGGGCTGTACCACAATATTCTCGAGTTTGGTATACATAAAGTCCTTACCATTGGTCACATGAATACAGTTATCGGTTCCCAACACCGGAACTTCCGTAGAAGAGTTGTATGAAACCAGATACATGTCATACGTTCCGCGATAAAGCTTCAGTCCACCAGTTGCCATCAGGTCGGGCTGCACCGTATAGTTTTCACTCCCCGCCAGGCTTGCAGCATCCGTCTTACCCGCTGCATAGGCATAGATACGAAACATCTTGCCTGCAGTCATCGTTTCATTCGCATCTGCACTCACTCCCGGATCAACATCTCCCTCCGCACGTGTCACCGCAGCATAGGAAAGGTCGAAACTCAGTGCGACCTCTTCGCCCGTTTCCGGCTCTACACCGGAGAACGCCGGAATATCGGAACTACATCCCCACAGCAGCATCCCGGCAGCAAACAAAACCGCCAGACCGGAGTGCACACTCGATCGTCTGTTCCAATAGGTATTCATTTTATCTTTCATATCACTTAACCGCATCATCAATCGCTTATAATTCCGTAACCCAACTATATTCTAATTCCCGTATTCTGGTTCGCATCGTTCTTCCAACCGTCAATCTTGATGCCGTCAGACTGCCGCCCATCTTATCCACCGTCATTCTATATACATAATGGTAGCCGGGTTGCCACTGCACACCGTCACCCGAAACAGCAGCCGTTTCAAACACACGGTCGGTGGACTCTCCTTCCACCCTGATTGAAAGACGAAACGAAAGTTTCGTCTCCAAGGCCGTCATGGGGGGCTACCAGGCAACTCACGTTAGACTGTTCCTGTAAGGTCTTCAATTGTGTAGAACCGGTCAAAACAAGAGACCCCGTGGAGGCAAGACCGTTTAGTTTTCCGGTATTGATATTCATTGTAGCGCTTGTGCCTTGCTGCAAACGGTTCGTACCGCTGAGTGTTTCGACTTTGGACAATGTCAATGTCTCCGTGACGGAAGAAGATTTCAAGATATTGAAACTCACCTTTGACAAGGCATGGTTCATTTCAAACGAAACAGTACGCTGCCCGTCATAGGCTGTCTGCGGAGTAGCATACAGATAATCGGTCTGCAAAGTTACCGAGAAATTATCAGCTACTACCTGCACGGGGATAGTGTGACCACCGCTACTATTGTTGGAGACTGAACTTCCCGACGGGAAAAAGGCATAGACCTGGTTGGAATTCGACTGGGTAACCGTTATCTTCGGGGGAGCATCCGAACTCCAGGTTCCGCTTTTCAACTCATAGACGGACAAAGCATTGTCAGTCAATGCTGCATTGCTTTTGTCTGTAACATATACGCTGATTTTATTCACCGGTATTCCCGCCCCCAAAGCACCCGCACGGGTATAGGTATCGTCTGCCATATCTACCGAGCGAAGTTTCAGGGTATTATCCTGAGGCTCGGTGTCAAGCGGGGATTGGCCACCGCAGCCTGCCAAAAGAAAGGCGACTCCTGTCATCCAATATATAAGTTCTGTCTTCATATTCATTATTTATATTTTCTCAAATGCAGATTTCTCTGAAACCACCTAGGTGGCAGAGCCCACATCCTGCGTTCCACCGGAGAGAAACTCTTTCACAACCACGCTCGAAAGAATTAATTCGGAAGTTGTGGTGAAAGTATATTGGTATTCATAACCGGCCTGTAGGGTAAAACCGTTTCCTCCCACCTCCTCGTATGACTTGGTTTCTTGTTTACCACCTACACTGGTTACTACAGTTATCGTATAAGGGAAAGAAGTTCCTGTAGAAATGATACCGGTATAAGTATGTCTTTTAGGCTCATCCGAAGTCAAAAGCAATTGAAGATTTCCTGTCTTCCCACTTTCCGTACAGACACCTGCTCCTGCGACCTTAGCCTCCACAGCACTATTGTCAGCCTCATAGATTACGACAATCGTAATCTTGGCTGCTGCAGGAGAGAATTCGAACTTCACACGGTTAGCCGTGGCAGTGGCAGTAGAGGTCAGGCGGTTGCTCTTCCAAAAGTTGGTATAGGTACTTTGATCGGACAGGATACTGTTGAACTCAGAAGGATAAGAAGCGAAAAACACTTCATTGCCGGTAGTCAGGATTTGTTTTGTGCTGACTTCCGGCACCCAGCCGTCCGTACCTTTCACATAGGGAACGGCAGCAGATTCACTATCCGTCTTCTTTCGGATAGTTATCAGGTCGCCTGTTTCAAAATTGCCCTTCTTCTCATAATTACCGGCGTTCTTGTCGCCCTCCGCACGAGTATGCACACCGGCTATTCCGGCTGAGACTTCCAAAGGAGCGCTAGTCACGGCATCGTGCCCGTCGCAAGACACCAATACGAGCAACAAGGCAGCAACCAACCATTGCCATCGGCATGGAAGATGTTTTTTTTATTACGTTCGGCAGTATTCATCGCCATTCTGTTCCTTTCTTTTTTCAAGATTAATTAAAGGCTCCGGCATAGCGGGAAACAACTGTCCAGTCTTTTATAACCTGCCCTACCGGAACGAGGACATCGTTCTTCAGGGATAGCGTATAGATATAATTTTTATTCTGTTCCACGGATGCAAGGGTTAGTTGCACATGGTAGGTTACACTGTTTTCATCGGTGACAGTCACATTGATAACGGTCGAAGTACTCCGGGGATGAATTACTGCACACCAAGAGTATTCGTTGGCAACCGGGCGGAGCATGTTGATGCGTTCGGACGTATTCCCTCCGGTACGGAAACCGGTACCCTCCACCGTCATCTGACTAAACTTAGGCAACGAATTCTTACCTTCAAACTTCAATGTCAGACGTGAGTGCTGGTGCATAAGGGCATTATCGCCTGTAAAGCGTATTTCAGCACCTGTAACAGTGACTTCCCGGCTCTTGAGAAAGTTAGATTTCAAAAAAGCCGCAGGAGTGGATTGGTCAGTCAAAATTTCGTCATAGTTTACCGGAAACTCGGCACGGCAGGTAATAGCCGGCAGAAAACCAAGAGCCGTACCGTCGGCAACCGTCCATGTCGAAGTGGCGGAAGACCAAACGTAACCGGCGGATGCAAGGGTAACTCCCGAACGGGTACAAATAACGTTAATCTTGTCTCCGTCTTCAAAAGTACCGCGGTCGTAAGAGTTGGCGGTAGGAACATCCGCACGGGTAGCGGGGACATCAGTATGTTCACTATCTATCTCAGCGGATATAACCAGCGGGGTATCTTCCGGAACATAAGTATCCACATGCAGTTCGTCACCACAAGAGGAGAAGAGCGGTAGGAAGAGAAAGCTCATCCAACCCCAAAGCAACAAATGTTTCTGATTTATCGTCATCGTATCGTACAGTCTGTTTTAAGTTCATTATTACTTATTCCAATACGGGAGGCATATCGGTGCTTCCTTTATTCACATCATCCCAGCCTCCGATTTCCACACTCCTGAAAGTGAGGTCATTCTTATCTAGCAACAGGTGATAAGTGTAGCGGATCCCTTTCTCCCAAGCTGCACCAAACAGGGTAGTGGTGGTAGCAGTAAGGGTACGGTTATGGGTATCGTTACCGCTCTGTCCCAATACTAGGTTTACAGTTACAGTAGCAGCGGTGGCACTTCTGGGGGCTACCAATCCATAGGCTACAACGGCAGGTTTGTCAACTCTGCCGGGTAGTTGCGGTGAACTTTCTGCTGTAAAAGTAAGAGTGGTATTCCCGGTGGGAAGACTCAGCGTACCGTCATTCAGTTGCATCGTCCCGCTACCAGCACGGAAAGGCCCTTGCAAACTGATACTTTTCACAAAATCATATTCATCATCGGGAAGACGGCTTGCCTTATATTCGATAGTGAATACCACTTGTGCCAAGGCATGTTGAAGCCAGATAGTAGGACTATTATTGGCACGATTAACCGTAATAGCAGTAGCATCACCTACTGTAGAATTGCTTGAACCGTACAGATAATCCGTCTGGGAACAGGCTGTGGCACTTGCTCCGTCGAAAGTTTGGGAAGCAGGGGTGCTGACCGCGACAGTTCGGGTTGAACCGTTGTCAGCAGGCTTACTCTCCCCGCCCGAGGCTACGGGATACCAGGCGTATAGCCTTGCACTCTCACTACGTAGATTTACGGGACGGGAAGCATTCCATTTTCCTGCATTGTCCACTTTGAAGATAGCAGAAGATATGGAAAGATCGGCATAAGCGGAATGCCCGTCGGAGGACAGTGTCAGAAAGACACCAATCTCACCGGCTTCACCACTACCCGTTCCTGCCTTGCTTACGACGGAACGACTCACAACAGAGGTGCCGGATGTAAAGGCAGACACTTTTAGGGGAACAGTAGCATCTTCCCTACCAGGCAGGTCTGCACCGGAGCAACCGCTCAGCAAAAGACAGGCGAAGATACCGGAAGAAAAAAGGAGGAAAGTATGGTTCATAAGCTATACGATATAATCGTTTATAAATCAGAAATTGATTAATTAATTGTCAAGTCACTGTCTACAACCTTTTCGACCCATGCCACAACGTCCACCTTAGTAACACTAAGTTCAGTACCACTCAACTTAACGGTATAAATGTTGTTGTTACCGGCTTTCCATTGGCCGTCAGTATCCACAACCGCAGGAGCTGTAATTGAAGTTGTATAAGTTGCTCCGTCAATGACAAACTCGGCTTCGATTGTACTAGCTTGAATCGAAGAAGTTACAGGAAATACCAGCATACTGAGTTTGTTGGCAGCAGCTCCTGATGTTGCTAAAACATACTCATTACTAAGTGTACGGGTATAACTGGTAGAAGACGAGGCAGTTTGAGTGATGGTTCCTGTCGTTATATTCATAGCCTGGGAAGTTCCTTTAGTAAGAACTGTTTTACCGGAAGCATTCTTCAAAACAATCTTTGTCAATTTACCGTCTTCGGTATAGTTTTCCTTATAAATACGGAAGCTAACCATAGAAAGGGCGTGGTTCATAGTGAGGGCAATGCTGCGTTTAGCACTTGTATTATCCGCTTCGGCAATATTTGCATACATATAGTCAACCTCATCGGCAGCACATGCAATATCGTTGGTGGAAGCGTTATTCACAACCGCAATCGTTCCTGTTTCCAAGACTGAGACCGGAATGGTAGAATTAATTGTCACATCGTTCTCATTTATCGGTTGGAAAGTCGTTCCATCTGATGCATAAGCGGGATAATAAGCATAAACAGTAGCCTTCTTGTTAGTCAGGTAAATATTTCCATTAGTACCGTCACTTGTCCAATTTCCATTATTTTGAAGATATACTGCATGATTATTACCTTTTGCAGAGGTGTAATCATCACCCGCGGCATATACTGCCACATTCTGCATTACAGTTGCACCTGTGCCTTTCTGTTCACCTCCTTGTATCGCGCTACGTGTTAACGCCACCGTCGGTGCAATTTGCAGTTCAACGGGTTCGTTACTTTCCGCACCGAGAGTATCTTTATCACATCCGGCAAGCAGCAATAGGCAAGAAAATGCCAAAGCCGGATACCATAAATTACTATTCAAATTTCTCATCGTGTGTATTTCCTATAATTTTAATTCTTAATTCCTCCTACTCCCTTTCTCCGATATTCAAATCACCGGCGTCGACCCGCGTCCACGGCTCAACACGAATGGAAGAGACCGAAAGCTCATGGTCGGCAATAGTCAGGATAATTTCGTGGAAATATCCCGCCTGAAGCAGGTTCGGGTCGGACATATTACCATACGAAATGCTGACATTATCATAAGTACCTACCGAGGTCTGGGCTGTCAGGGTGTAGGTATCCGGATTGCTCGTAGGGGGGGAAGCATCAGACTACCTACTGTTACAGCAGCAGTACCCGTAATGTCTATACCGCCATTTGCCGGAGTGAAGGACAAGGCTTTCCCGCCGCCGGAGGGAGTACTGAACACCGTCTCACCGGTTGCCAAGGCCAAGGCGGCGCGGGTATCCGTACCGTTCACCCGTATACCGATTATACTCACCTTCGGAGTGCCTGCCTGTTTCTTGCAGGCTTTAAAGCAAAGACGGGTCAACAGGTGGTTGAACGCCAGAGGTTTGTCTTTTTCCGACAGCGTATTTTCAGAGAAACGGTCTCCATCCCATTTACTATCTCGCAGTTCGCTCACATAAAGCAGGTCGGGCTGTTCCGTCAGGTCATAGGTGACAGTACCGGACGAAGAAATAGCTTCAGGAGCATAAGCCACCAGATAGAGATATTCTCCATAAGATGGATAGACGGGGGCGTCAACACCGTCCCCCGTCTTCCATGTTATCTTTCCCGATGCGTCAACATCAGCTTTCCAAATACCTTCATACTTCCGCGTCAGGGAAGAATACTCTCCCGTCGCCAGCGAAAAGGCGACCGAAGCGGTAAAAGCCTCCTTAGGCTCCGTACGGGTAGCGACACCTTCCAACACACCACCGCGGGCACAAAGCTGCACCGATGTCATATTTCCGGTATCAGAAAGCGCGTCATGACCTGTACAACCGATAAAGAGTCCCGGCAGCAGGAGCATTGCAAACAGGATGGATAGTTTCTGTTTCATAGGCATCATAGGGACTATAGGCATTAATTCAACTCAGCGGAACCTTTTGCACCTTCCTGCCACGGAGTAACAGAAGCGGTAGCAGAGATAACCTTCTCACCCTGAGTAGCACCGGAGGGTTCGGTAACATTCAGAGTTATCATATGTGATTTTGCCTTCTCGGTTATCAAGTCCTTACCGGCCGTTTCTTGAATAGTGATATTGGAAAATGTCAGGTCAGCATTACCAACCGTAAGAACAACATCTACCGTTACTTTTCCACCACCCATAATCATTACAGGAGTACTGACTTTGGCAGCCGTAGCACTTAAACCGACATTAGCAATATTGGGTACAGACAGTGAAGAGCCGGAAGCAGTCCAACTTACAGTGCCGTCAGCAGCATCTACTGATTGGGGAAGCTGTGCATTTTGGATGCTGATGTTCTTTACGGATACAGACTGATTAGCCCATTCACCGTTACTTGCAGCAGCAGTCAATTTCATCTGGAAATTCAACTGGGTAGTGAGGTGTCCAAAAGACAGATTTACAGAACTTGCCGGAGTTCCCTCATTACCGGCATCCACCTCAGCAGCATACATCACATCCTGCTGACCGTCCACGTTTTTCATAGTCACTACCGTACCGGAAGCAGCCAGAACACCGTCGGGAGATACAGCGACCAAGAAAGCATTGTCGGTATTCGTACCATGATTATAATACAGCGAGGGGGTCAGCACCACGTCCTGAGAAGTACCCGCCTTGAAAGAAGCAGTAGATACGGTAGCACGTTCCTGTAGAGCTCCGGCACCATCAATATCGTTTTTCTTCACAGCAATAAAACCACCCCAGTTTGTTGCGGGAGCATCGTGCATCAGTATAGTAGCTGTCACATCGCTACCTTCGGTAACCGCAGCGCTGGTTACACCCTGTACACTCTGTCCTATCCGGATAGCTTTTGCATTGACCGGCGTATCCGGGGTATTCACACTTTCATTCTTACTACAGCCCACTGCCAAAAGCGATAAAGCTGCCAACAAAATTCCTTTTTTCATTTTTACGTTCGTTTTAAATGGATACTATTATTTTATTCTTGATTTTTATTCTTATCCGGTACCAGTTCTCCACTGCCGCTACTGCCATCCTCCCATGAAGAGACTGTAGCCGTAGCTTTCACCTCCTTAGGGTCGGGAGAAGAGGGGGCTGGAATATTTACGGACACCGTATAGGCTATGCCACCCTCGCCCAAACCTCCTTCAAAGATGATAGGAAGATCCTCGTACACAAGGTCGTTTCCGGGTTCTTCATCCACGGCAAGGCGTAAATAGATGGTGAATTCAGCACCGGGCTGCACCAGCACATAGCCGGGAAGCTCGGCAACACCGTTCTCAAAAGGTATTCCACCGCTATCATCCAAAAAAAGGCATCATACACCGTAACGGATGCCGTAACGTCACCGCATTCCAGTTCCTCCGTGAGCAGAGAGAGTTTCACTTGCTGTGTCAGTCCGTTCAGGTGGAGGGTACGGATGCTGTACTGCCCGGGATTGGCAACCTCCAGTTTAAGGCGGAAGCCGAGTTTGGTAAGCAAATGACGGTGAATGAGCATCTTACTGTCGTCCGTGGCAAAGGGTTCATCTAGAGAGCCGTTCTGTTCGGAGGTCACCATCAGGTCTTCTTCACCGGTAAGGGTATAGGTCAGCGTGCCGTCCTCACCCAACGGTGCGGGCGGGTAGAAGCTGCGAAGGTAAAGGCGACCGCCATCTTGAGGATAATAACGCACCGGGGTAAGGGCTATCTCGCCGTCCGTGGCAGTACCCTCCCAACATTCCGTATAGCTGCCTGCAGAAGTACCGCAGGCAATGCATACGGGAGTACCATTGAACGCATCTACGGCAGCACGGGTACGGATACCTGTATAAAGCCGGATGGGGACAGGCTCGGGACGCATTTCAAGAGAACGTTCCGTGCAGGAAACCAACAGGAAAGACAGCACTGTCAAAACTGTTCCTATCCGGGGATATATATGTTTGTTTCTCTGTTCCATAGTTATCTTATTTAGTCAGCCAACGATAAGTGAGGCTGAAGCTCAATCCCGTAATGCCCCAACGGGTGGAAAGAAGATCATGATGATAATAGTTATGGAGAGGTTAATTATCGTATGCCTTGCCCGCAGCACGGCGGTAGCCGCCCCGAAGACCGGCTTCCACTCCCCAATGGTGGGTAAGAGGTACGTAGATGCCCAGTGAAAGCCCTGTACTCCAATAAGTGCCGGTAGAGCTGGCACCGGTTTGCCCGGCATCACCGGCAGGATGCGGACGGTAATCAAAGTCGCCCGTTTGCCCGTAAGCACCCAAATAGAACCAGTGGTAAATACCGTCACCATTGAACCAAAAGCGAGGTTCGAGGCTGTAGCCGGAAACACCCCAGAACTTGTTGCCTTTGCCGCCCTGCCAATGACTGTATGCCACAGAAGCATCCACAGACCAGCGGCGGGCAAAGAATACCTCGGCAGCAAGGTTGGGACGGAAAGCGGCAAGTTTACCATCGGGGGTGGCACCTGCCCAATCCAAGAGGTTTGTTTTCAGGGCAATTATCGGTTGTGAACGCTTCTTTTCCGAAACGAGAAATTCACTTTCCTTATTACACTCAAAGGAAGGCATTCTTTGTTCCACACCGGATGATAAATAGTCGGCGGTAGGAAGAAATACCGGTTCTTCAATCCCTATATCTTCCGCCATCGAAATAGTCTCCGATTGTTGCATCTGCACCTGGCAGACTGCTGCATTGCGAAGTTGGCGCAACAGATTATTGACAATATAGCGATAGGCAAGACCTCTGTTCAATCTGCGCAACAATATCTTGCAACGGGCTGTATCAGGTGTTTTCTTGAGTATCGATAATACTTCTTCCCTATCGGGTATGTCGGCATCGGCTTCCACCAATTGGCGAAGCCCTGCCCAGTTTTCTCCCTGCGGACGAATAACAATGCGATGTTGGCTCAGATTAGGATATTTCCAAATGAGATAGCCCTTCACCGACACTGCACGTTGAGCAGAAAGACGAGAATTATAGCGAGCATCACCATCGGGAGAAGAGTAAGAAATAATCGTAACCGTATCGATACGTTCCGCCTGCGTACTGTCTGAGAATAAAATGTCGAATTCCCTGAGCGTACGCGGATTGTCCATATAGTCGTATTCCACTAAAGATCGGTCGAAACGGAAGTAAAGCAGCAACGGATTACGACAAAGGCTGTCGCAATCCTGCACGGAATAACCGGCAGGCTGCGCACAAACAACAGGCGACAACAAAATACACAATATCAAAAGAATTCTTGTTTTCATAGACAGCTCAACTCAGGATTTAGAAATCAGTCATTTTGATTTCGGAAAGGTAGATACGTGTCATCTGATTGATAACACCCAAACGATTGGCAGCACCGTGGAAACGGGTACAAAGTTCCTCTTTCGTCGGCTGGTTACAATTTAGGTGTTCACCGGTAGCCTCCAGAATATCCAGCAGAGAGATAGTTTGATAAGCACGGGCAAGCACATAGGAAGAAAGGATGCCGGGACGGGCATCCGAAGATTTCAGACGGATTAAACCACCGCCCTCCAACTTCGATAGAAGACAAGACAGTTCACCGGAAGAAATGGCATGATGCAACAGACGGGCGGGAATACCGTCATGAGCAATGTCGCCAATAGCGGCAATGGCCGTTTGTGTAATGGGTGTAAGCATAATCAGCAGATATTTTGTTTGTTTGCATGTGTTACTCCGTAAGTAACGGTCGTACACAAACACGGGATTGCAAGGTGTTGCACCTGTTCACAGAGCTTTGTCATAGAAATTGCGCCCGAAGAAGCGTAATATGGCGGCAATCCATGTTGAAAAGAAAAAACGTGGAGGGA
>JAJQAY010000070.1 GCA_021203515.1 Bacteroides sp.
AAATATTGTCTTTACGGTACACACAAGATTAAAACAGACAATTCCGAATATCTTTAATAATAGTAATACACCCATGCAGAAGATGAACTAGAAGAATAGCAATTAATAGTTTGCCCGAATCAAAACTTTGAAAATAAAAATAGTAATTTTGCACAAAACACCAAAATATGAACTTCGAATCGCTAGCCAATCATATCAGTGCCATCCAGGACACGCTACAAGCACAAGCTGCACACTCTGTAAATCTTGCATTAACCTCCCGCAATTGGTTAATGGGCTATTATATCGTTGAGTTTGAACAAAATGGTGAAGACCGCGCCGCGTATGGTGAGCAACTCTTAAAGAAGTTAGAAAAACGTTTGAAGACCAAAGGATTAAATGAACGACGGTTCCGAGAATTCAGACGTTTATATCTTGTTTATCCACAGCTAAAAGCAGAAGTTTTGGGATATGTTATGTCAGGCTCGGGAATTCGGCGGTTGCCGACCGCCGAATTTGAAACAGAGATTTGGCGGTCAGTAACCGCCGAATTGCAAATGACTTCAGAAAATGCAAATAATGATTGGAAGTTAGCTGCTGATAAGCTGTTTAACAAACTATCTTCTACACATTTAACTACAATATCCACCATTGATAATCCCATTAAACGTGCCTTTTATGAAATGGAAACAATTCGGGGTTGTTGGTCGGTAAAAGAGTTGGAACGTCAGATTAGTTCACTATATTACGAACGTAGCGGCTTATCCAAAAATAAAGAAGCGCTTTCTGCATTAGTATAACAACAAGCTATTCAACTACAACCTGCGGATGTGATAAATACCCCTATAACTTTAGAGTTTTTGGGACTTAATGAGCGAGCCTTAGTCGCTGAAAACGACCTGGAACAATCAATTCTTGACAATCTGCAGTATTTCCTTATCGAAATAGGGCACGGCTTTTGCTTTGAAGCGCGCCAGAAGCGGATACTGATAGATGGCGATTACTTCTTTGCCGACCTTGTGTTCTATCACCGCATATTGAAATGCCATGTAATAGTAGAATTGAAAATTGACAAATTCCACCACGAATATGCATCGCAGCTAAATATGTATCTCAATTACTATAAAGCAGAAATTATGCAACCAGACGACAATCCTCCTATCGGCATTTTGCTGTGTACTGAAAAGGGAGATACTTTAGTGAAATACGCTACAGCAGGATTAGACTCCAATATTTTCGTACAGAAATATATGGTTCAATTACCCAGTGAAGAGGAAATTAAAAGTTTCATCTCAAAGGGTAGCTAAGATTTATCGGTAAGTCTGTACCGGAAGCTCTCCCCGCAAAGCACTGAGCACATTCAAGGCAAGCGCCTCCAATTCATCCTCGCCGGGATAGACATGAACCGGAGCAAGGAAGGAGATACGCTCCTTCAAGCGGGAAATGATATGATCGGAATGCGCCATGCCGCCCGTCAGGAGAATGACATCTATCTTGCCACAGAGGACGACAGATGCTGCACCGATACTTTTGGCTATTTGGTAAATCATGGCGTCGAGCACTAATTCGGCATGTTTGTCTCCCGCTTCTATCTGTCGGATAATGGCAGGAACATCAGTAGTTCCGAGATGCGCCGTCAGTCCGGCCCGACCGGAGATACGCTTCTTCAGTTCCTCCTTCGTGAAACGGCCGGAGTTACAGAGGTCTATCAACTGTCCGGCAGGCAGAGTGCCTGCACGTTCGGGTGAGAAAGGGCCTTCACCGTCGGGCGCATTGTTTACGTCGACCGCACGTCCGTGTCTGTGCGTACCGACGGAGATACCTCCTCCCAAGTGGCAGATTATCAAGTCTAAATCCTCGTAACGGGTATCGTGTTCGGCTGCATAGCGGCGGGCTATGGCACGCTGGTTCAGGGCATGCCAGATAGTGATGCGGGGCATCAGGGGGGGCCGGTGATGCGGGCTATCTCGTCCAACTCGTCCACAACGCCCGGGTCGGCAATGAAAGCGCGGCAACCGGGAAGCAAGGCCGCCAGCTCGGAAGCAATGAGGCAACCCAAGTTGCAGGCATGGCTTCGCATGGCGCGTGCAATGTCATCGAGCATGGCATCGTTCACTTCGTACACTCCGCCGGGAATGGGTTTCAGCAACCCGCCCCTGCCCACAATGGCATCGAACTGAAAAGGAATACCCTCTTCCTGCAACGCTTGCAGCACCAGGTTCTTGCGAAACTCGAACTGGTCGATGATGCGCGGAAACTCGGAAAGTTCTTCTACCGAATGGCGGATATTGCGAACCAAACGGGGCGTTTCATTCTCATATACTGCTATCTTGGTAGAGGTGGAACCGGGGTTGATGGCAAGGATGTTCATTTTAGGTATCAGGTATTAAGTATTAAGGTATTAGGGGGGGCAACAATCGTCTTGGCTGGTGAGGCAGGCCATGGCGATGCTGTAGTATTTGGACAAACCGGAGTCGCTTCGCGAGGGCAGAACGACCGGGCATACCGGGCCTTGAAGCAATCCGGCCATATCGGCATGGGCAAAGAGGGAAACGGCTTATAGAAAGCATTGCCCGACTCGATGTTCGGGAAAATCAGCACATCGGCTTCTCCGTTGATGGGCGAGGCTATCCCTTTGATGTCACCGCTGGTCTTTTCGCAGGAGGTTTTCACATCCAGCGGGCCGTCGATAATGACATCCCCAAATTCGCCCGCTTCGGCCAACTCCACGATATTGACATAATCCAATGAATGGGGAAACTTGGCGCTCACCTTTTCCGTGCAATGGATAAGTGCGATGCGCGGCTGTTCGATGCCGAAATGGCGGCAGGTACAGATGGCGTACCAAATCATTTCGATGCGTTGCTGCAACGTGGGGCGGGGAATGACAGCGGCGTCCGAGAAGAACAGCAGTTTATCGTAAGTGGGTATCTGCATCACGGCAAGATGCGTCAGTATTTTGCCTTTGGGCAGCAGTCCTTTTTCTTTGCCGAGAATGGCGTGGAGCAGGTTATCCGTGTTGATAATGCCCTTCATCAGAATATCCGCACCACCTTCGCGGACGATGCGCACCGCTTCACGCGCGGCTTCATCGGGGTCTTCGATGTGCAAGGTACGTACATATTCAGGATATTTCTTCAAAGTAGGGTATTTCTTCAGTATGGTGGAGTCTCCAATCATCAGAAACTCGGCAATACCCTCATCCAAAGCCCGTGCAATGGCATATTCCGTATTGGCATCGTTGGCGCAAACTACGGCGATGCGCTTCCTTTTATTCAGGGTTTTCAGGTGGGAGGTCAGTTGGGCAAAGTTCCGAATCGGTTCCATAACGTTAGATTTTTAGCAAATATCCGAAAAATTGTCGAAAAATCAAGCTACTACTCCCCATAATTTTCAGATGTTTAATATCATTTTGACAGACTCTATTTCCTTCCGGCTATCACTTTCAAGAAAGAAGGAGAATAACGTCTCAATAGATAAAACACTAAAAGCAAAAACACCACAGTAAACACCACCGTAAACAAATAGAGGAAAAGCAATCCCAAATCAGTAGCAGGGCGGAATATCAGAAATAATAGTTTCAATAATATACTGCATATCAATTCATGTGTGACGTAAACGAAGAAACTGGAAGCCGCCAGGAAAGGACTCACTTTACAGACCCCATGCCGCAACAACCATGACGCAGCATTATATGCAAAGAACAAGCCCACGAATACATTCAGTCTTTTGATCGTATCCGAAGCAGCAGGCCAATAATGCACAGATGCGACAAAAAGCAAGGCAAGCAAAGGATACAATATCATGGAACTCTTGAAGAAACGATAGAATTCATGCATCATGTCTTTCTTGTTCACACTCATATAAGCGCCCCACATGAAGAAAAAGAAAGCGGTCAGCAGCTGGTTGATATGACCCAAATCCCAATAAGCCAAAGTGAACCACAATATGCCCAATATCCCTACAAGGTAATGGCGTGTACGCCGCAACAGCCAATAGAGCAAAGGTGTACATAGTACCACTATCATCAAATCCCGCACAAACCATAAAGGGATATATTGCGGATAAATACTGCTGCCGACAGCTTCGACTATAGTAAGAGGCCGAACGAAAATTCCCTCTGCAGCATTCCAAAAGGTTTGCAATATGGCCGGTAGACTAAAGTCCAACCGGACTTTATAAAGGTTGGGGACAAGAGAGGAAAAACAAGGCAGAAATAAAGTGAGCAAGATTAATACATCAACAATATTCCATATTATATAAGGTATCAGCAAAGTCTTCAACCTGTTCTTCAACTTCTGAAAGTATTTCTCTCTAGTCAATTCAATACCCAAAAAGAAAACGAAACCGGAAATAAAAAAGTATATCGGAACACTCTGTCCTCTGAGGAAACCGTCTATAAAACGGTTGACTTCCAAGAGTATAGGCATATTCTCAAGAGAAATAGTATTTCCTTGTATTGTAAACCCTTCGGTATTAAATATGTGAATGACCAGTACAACTACAGCCAATGGGAAACGCAGCAAATCCAAGCTCTGCGAACGCAAATCATTTCTACTCATAATTACATTTTAAATTGTTGTGAATAAATCAAGAATACTAAAAACGCACTCCTAATGCATCTCTGGGAAGAATGCAACAAGGAGCACGCCCGTTCACAACAAATCAAAATGGGGTGCATCAACCTGTACGATTTCTTCGGATTTTAAGAATAAAATTGGCCATTTTTTCTAAATACAAGGAATGCCGGTAGAGCCATATAAATTAATTGATAGGAATTACGTCATAAGCTATATATTTGATGGTTAATACTTTGGTGTATAGACATAAGAAAAGGTGTGTCCCGACTCTCTTAGTGTATAGAAGGTAACGACCAAATCACCCAAATCCGACTAAAACAAGTCATAGGAACACGCCCCATTAAGGTGCATTCACAAACTTGTTTTTCGGATTGTTTTTGGTCGTTTTATCTATACAAGAAACAATTGCAAACACTACTATGTCAATTTCTTATACCTGAATATCTCTTATCTCTATATTCATTCGTTTTATAATTACGGGACAAAAATAGTATATTCTTTCATTTATTTCAATGTTATTCATCAAATTCTTGAATTCTCCTTCTCCATATTTGATAAAAACAGAATGCGCTTCTCTTTCTTAATACGGTCTGTCATTGTATTAAAATCTGTGTTAATCCGCGTAATCTGTGGTGAATTGTGTATTTTTGCATGAAATACATCAGCTATATATGGGTAATCTTATTTTTCCTCCGCATATCCAAGAAAGTGACCGGGTGATAATCGTCTCTCCATCGAGCAAAATCGATAAGGCTTTCTTGAAAGGAGCCGGAAAACTGTTGAAATCGTGGGGACTGGAAGTTGTCGTGGGGAAACATGCAGGAAGTTCGCATGGCACCTATGCCGGCAGCATCCGGCAACGTCTGGAGGACTTGCAAGAGGCAATGGACGATGAAAAGGCGAAAGTCATTTTCTGTAGCCGGGGCGGGTACGGAGCCGTTCATCTGGTGGGGCAACTGGACTTTACCAAGTTTCGCGAACATCCTAAATGGCTCGTCGGTTTTAGTGATATTACCGCGCTGCACAACTTGTTTCAGCAGCAGGGCTTTGCCTCGCTCCATGCACCGATGGCACGGCATCTGACGGTGGAGCCGGAAGATGACTTCTGCACGCAGGCCCTGAAGGATATTCTTTTCGGGGATGCGTTGCAGGGCGAAGAGGCATTCAGCTATGTCTGTCCGGCTCATAAACTGAACCATACAGGCTCAAGCAAAGGTATTCTGCGGGGTGGTAATATGTCAGTGTTCTACGGGCTGCGGGGTACTTCCTATGATATTCCGGCAGAAGGAACGGTGCTGTTCATCGAGGACATAGGCGAACGCCCCCACTCCATAGAGCGCATGATGTACAATCTGAAGTTGGGCGGTGTGCTCGAAAAGCTATCGGGACTTATCGTCGGCCAGTTTACCGAATATGAAGAGAACTACTCGCTGGGCAAAGACTTGTACGGAGCATTGGCCGACATAGTGAAAGAATATGATTATCCGATATGTTTCGGGTTCCCGGTGGGACACGTCACCATGAACGTGCCGATGATAAACGGCGCCGAGGTGACGCTGGAAGTTGGAAAGAAAGAAGTAAAATTAAGTTTTAATACCCTACAAGAATGAAAAGGAGTTACACATTCATCCCGCTGTTCCTGCTACTGTGCGTGGCAATAGTGGCATGCAGCAACAAAAACAAAACCGGCATGGATAGTGAAGATAAAGAGTCGAAAACGATTGTCAACGTTCCGCAGTTTGATGCGGACAGTGCTTACCAGTATGTAAAGGCGCAGGTAGACTTCGGGCCGCGCGTTCCGAACACGGCTGCTCATAGGGCTTGCGGCGATTATCTGGCGCAGAAATTGGAGCAGTTTGGTGCCAAGGTCTACAATCAGCAGGCAGATTTAATGGCTTACGACGGCACCTTGCTGAAAGCGCGCAACATCATCGGGGCTTATAAGCCGGAGACGAAGAAGCGCATCGCTCTTTTCTCCCATTGGGACAGTCGCCCTTGGGCGGATGCCGACCCTGACGAGAAAAATCACCGTACCCCCATTCTCGGAGCGAACGACGGAGCAAGCGGTGTGGGCGTATTGCTGGAGATTGCCCGTCAAATTCAACAGCAACAGCCTGAACTGGGTATCGACATTATCCTGGTGGATGCCGAAGACTACGGTGCGCACCAATCTTATAAAGGAGCACATAAGGAGGAATATTGGGCGCTCGGTGCGCAATATTGGGCACAAAGCCCTCACGTACAAGGTTATAATGTACGTTTCGGCATATTGCTGGACATGGTAGGTGCCAAAGATGCCACATTCTTCTATGAAGGCTATTCCGAAGAGTTTGCCAAGAACATCAACCGCAAAGTGTGGAATGCTGCCAACGACTTGGGATACGGACGTTATTTCATCAAGCAGCAAGGCGCTACCGTGACGGACGACCACCTTTTCGTGTATCAACATGCGCGTATCCCGACCGTCGACATCATTCAATACAGCGAGGAGGCGGGATTTTACGAAAACTGGCACACGGTCAAGGATGATATGGACGGCATTGATCGCAACACCTTGAAAGCTGTGGGACAGACGGTGATGGAGGTTATTTACAAAGAAAAATAAACAGGCTGTGTTAAAAGGCATTATCTCATTTTTTAGACGCGGATAAAGCGGATTGAGCGGATTGAAAAGGCTGCGCAAAAAGAAAATCCGCTCAATCCGCTTTATCCGCGTCTAAAAAGTTAACTTTTAACACAGTTGTAATCTCTAAATATTATAACATGAGTATTAATGAAGTACAAGATGAAGTAATTGCCGAATTTAATGATTTCGACGATTGGATGGACCGGTATCAACTCCTCATCGACTTGGGAAACGAGCAGGAACCGCTCGATGATGCCTGCAAAACGGAACAAAACCTGATTGAAGGTTGCCAAAGCCGTGTATGGTTGCAAGCCGACGAAAAGGACGGTAAGATTATTTTTCAGGCGGAAAGCGATGCCTTAATTGTGAAAGGTATTATCTCGCTCCTGATAAAAGTGCTTTCAGGCCATACACCGGACGAGATACTGAATGCCGACCTTTATTTTATCGACAAGATAGGATTGAAAGAGCATCTTTCGCCCACCCGCAGCAACGGTTTGCTTTCTATGGTGAAGCAGATGCGGATGTATGCGCTGGCATTCAAGGCGAAGAAATAAATGTGGTAATGTGCTAATGTGCCAATATGCTAATTGGCTGCGCTATCACGCCGCAGGTCATTAGCATATTGGCACATTAGCACATTTATTCCCCCTCCCGGTATTCCAAAATATCCCCCGGCTGGCAATCCAACTCCTTACAAATAGCTTCCAATGTAGAGAAGCGGATGGCTTTTGCCTTACCGGTTTTCAGGATAGAAAGATTAGCAGGGGTAATGTCAATCTTCTCCGCCAGTTCTCCCAAAGATATTTTTCTCCGGGCCATCATTATGTCAAGGTTTACTATAATCATCTTCTCTCCTTTCTCATCTAATAGTTAAATAGTCAAGTCCTGTTCTTCTTTCATCTTCAAGCCGATGGCGAAGACCTCTGCCACAATCAGGGTAGAGATGCCCAATACCAATATAGTCGTATTCACCGTATCCGAAAGATCCAGTTTATATCCGCGAAGAGCAAACACTTCTCCTATTCTTTTAAAAGCAAAATAAGATGGAAGAAAAGATGTACAGAAACTAATAATCAACGCTAGGCCCATGAAACGCAGGCGCCGCACATTCTTCCAATTAAAAATGTCCGATTTATTAATGGAAATTATCAGACGGATGAAAAGTGCAATTGCCCAAACACAAACCCCTAAATGCAACAGAGGTAGTAAAGAAGAAACCATTAGCATCCATATCGGCATTGTAGTATTTACGCTGACAAGCAATGAACCGTAAGAAGCAGATACATATGTTCCACTCTTCTCATTATAAACAGAATCCTGCAAAATCTCACCATCGCCTACGTACGAAAAGTTCTCGGGCATCAAGCTGATATATTTCATATTCATCAACTCTTTCTGACGCTCCATAGAAATACTTGCATTACCCCCAGCCTCCACTGCCAGTTTAAGCCCCATCCCAAAGTAATAACCCGTCTCTAGAACCGAATAGCCCAACACGAGCACCACTATCACACAAAGAATGTTCAATCTCCTTTTCATGATTCAATCGTTGTATTAGTATCAGATAATCGATAATTATTTATCACTCGCCAAGAAATTACAAAGACCAGAACCGCCGCTATCAAGCAAATCAGATAAGTAGGTTCTCCCAGCAAATCAGAAATAGAGTCCACATCCGGATATCGCAAACCGAGGAATACCGACAAACCGTTATTCAGGATATGTATCAGAATGCCAGGAATAATACTGCCCGTTTTATAATAAAGCCATGCAAACAGAATGCCCGACAGAGCTGCACCTACCACCTGGGCCGGATTGATATGGAAAACGCCAAAGATAAGGGCAGACAACAGGATTGCCGTCACCGGGCTATACTTCTGCAACGATACTTTCGTAATCGCCCCCCGGAATAGCATTTCCTCCAGAACAGGCCCTAATATCGATATACAGACAATTCCCAACCAGCCGGACTGCAATACATTAAACGTATCTTTCATCAAGTCGGGCAGAAAGGTCAATTTAGACGTCACAAAGTCAATCAGGAAAATAGCAGAGAAGCCAATCACCAAGCTCCATATCAGGTAAGAAGCAGAAATCAGCGACCACATGCGCTTATCTCCTTTGAGATAACCCTTTTTCCACAAATAGCCACTCATAGCCGCAAATCCCAGCAGTATAGCAGGAGCCAACATTAAGGTACTCGCTTCATCTACCGTACCGTAAACGGTATAAGAATAAAGCATGCAGAAAGGCATCACTACCAATGCACCCAAAAATTGTATTAAAGCGTAAATCAATACCAGTTTTATCGCCGTCTTCATTGCTTTTTCTTTTTTAAAACTGTGCAAAGATACACATTTTTACTATCAAACCGTTAAGCGGCCGTTACAACTCCCACCAATAACATCATCACCATTGAAAGTGACAATACTAATAAAGTAATGCTCATAAATGCTCTTTTCATAACCGTTTCCTTTTTAATTAATAGCGTTCTATTTTCTATCTTAACTCTGTTTCTCAACAATAATTTATCGTTTTTCGATATGCAAATAAAAGGCCTTTTTCTGAAACAACAAAGGAAAACGATATTATTTTATCGAAAAACAATAAAATAAGCATGTTTTTCGATAAGAATACGGAAGATATACGGAAAGAGAAAGGGAAAAGAGAAATAAGACAGAGAAAAGAGTCCTCCTTAAGAAAGGATAACCTTTACTTCGGCTGCATCCTTATGAAGTTGTTCGATAAGCTCCTCGATGGAATTGAATTTCAATTCGGGACGGGTGTAGCGGACGAAAGAAATCCGCATCGGCTGATTATAGATATTCGCATCGAAGTGGAAGATATGTACTTCAATGCTACGGTCGGTACCATTATTTAAGGTAGGGCGATAGCCTATGCTCAGCATACCCGCGTACTTTTGTCCGCCGACAAAGACATAAACCGCATACACACCATCGGCAGGAACCAGCTTCTCAGCATCATTGACACGAAGGTTGGCCGTAGGGAAACTTATTTTGCGGCCGACGTGATAACCACCCACCACCGTACCGTCCAAAAAGAAAGGATAGCCTAGGCAATCCCCAGCATCCGACGCATTCCCTTCCGACAAAAGGCGGCGAATGACCGAAGAACTGACCATTATTCCATCGTTGGAATACGCACGTGCCAAGATTACTTCCATGCCCAACTCCTGTCCGTAGCGCA
This sequence comes from Bacteroides sp., assembly GCA_021203515.1. GTDB lineage: Bacteria > Bacteroidota > Bacteroidia > Bacteroidales > Bacteroidaceae > Bacteroides. The sequence continues at coordinate 10,396 of JAJQAY010000070.1, forward strand.
CATAATCCTCAAAACCTTCACTGCGATTGTGTCCGAAGCGATGGTCGTGTCCTATTACCAAAGCCTCTATCCGGTAGTTCTCTTTCAAGATAGTCATGAACTGTTTGGCAGAAAGATGCGCCAACTCGGGAGTGAAGTCCAGCATTATGCAATAATCCAGCCCCACATCAGCAAGCAAGGCGACTTTCTCATCGCATGTGGTGAGCAGTTCGGGATGGAAATCGGGGTGCATCACCTTGCGCGGATGCACCGGAAAAGTAATCACCGACGAAGCAAGATTGCGTGTAGTTGCAATGTCGCGCACCTGCTCTATCAGGAAGCGATGTCCCCGATGCACTCCATCGAAAAATCCAATGGTAGCCACACTCGGTCGAACCACATTATCGGATGTACCCCAAAGCAACTGCATATTTACTTAACTCCGTTTATCTTACTCTGTTCAGCAAATTACTTAAATAAATGGCTCCAGTCTTCACCGGCCGTAGGCGTATATGTAGAGATACCCAATGATTCCGCCGCCAGGCAATTCGCTTTGGAGTCGTCGATAAAGAAAGTTTCTTTCGGGTCGAGCACCGCATCATCCAGCACTTTCCGGAATATCTCCACATCCGGCTTTGCCATCTTCATTTCATAGGAAAGGAAAATGTGTTCGAAGTAATCTTCTACACGAAAAGTCTTATAGGGAAAAGCGTGCATGCACGACCATTTCCAATGAAGTTCATTGGTATTGCTCAACAAGTACACCACATAATCCTTGCGCAAAGCAAGCAGCAAATCCAATTTATAGGTAGGAACACTCACCAGAAAGCTGTTCCATGCAGCATCAATACGGGCGTCGGTCACCGGCTTCCCTATCTTTTCCCGGATTACATTCCGGAAGTCGTCAGTAGAAATAAGACCCATTTCATAATTACGGAAGAAATCCTGCTGGTTGCTCAGACTGAGCGCATTCTCTACGTCCGGCATACCCAACTCTCTAAAACTGTTCAGACAACGCTGGTAGTTCAAGTCTATCAGAACTCCGCCGAAATCAACTATCAGATTTTTAATACCTTTTCTTTTCATCGTTCTCGTTTTTGTGTTAAACAGTGGATAAAACGAACCGCTTCGCCTACCCACAATACCAAAGAGGTGGAGACTATAATAATCAGCCAGGTAGTGACATCGAGCGGTTCCGTGCGGAACACCTCCCCGCCAAACTGCACGATAAGAAACTGCCCGCCCAGGATGGCAAGCACCACCAGTTCCATTCCGTAAGACTTGGCGATGTTCTTAAACGCAGTATCGGAAGTGCCGAATACCCTTGCATTAAAGAGGTTCCAGAACTGAAGCATGACAAAGAACGTAAAGAAGATAGTCAGGCGACGGGGAGTCATTCCTCCTTCTCCATTATTAAACCAGAACAACATGCCCATCAATAGTATCAGGAATATCATGCCCACGCTCAAAATATAACTCCGCATGGATTTAGTGATTATAAAGTCAGTGCTTTTGCGCGGTTTCTCTTTCATAACGCTCTCGCTGGGCGGTATGGAAGCTAAAGCCAGAGCGGCAAACGCATCCATTATCAGATTTACCCACAACATCTGCGTTACGGCCAGCGGCAAGTCCGTGCCGACTAACGAGCCCAACAGCACAATGAACAGCGCCACGAAATTGATTGTCAGTTGAAAGACGATGAAACGCTGAATGTTCTTATAAAGCGAACGTCCCCACATCACCGCCGTACCGATGCTGTTGAACGAGTCGTCCAAAAGAGTAATGTCGCTTGCCTCTTTGGCCACGGAAGTTCCCGTTCCCATAGAAAGACCGACTTGCGCATGATTGAGCGCCGGAGCATCGTTCGTTCCGTCACCCGTCACGGCCACCACCGCACCTTTCTGTTGCAACAACTGCACCAATCTTTGCTTATCAGTGGGGCGTGCACGTGACATAATCTTCAAATCCATTACCCGGTCAAGGGCTTCTTCATCCGTCAGTTCGGCAAAGGCCGCACCCGTAATGCGGTTGCGTTCCGTATCTTCCGGCGTCCAAAGTCCGATTTGGCGAGCTATCTCCGTTGCCGCTCCCGGTGTATCCCCGGTTACAATCTTAACACCGATACCTGCCGACTGACACTTGGCTACCGCTGCAGGGACATCGGGTCGAATGGGGTCGCTGATGGCAACAACTCCCAAGAAAGACAAATCGCCCTTGGCAACCAGATCCACGCAATCTCCGGTTTCGGCATCGTCCACAATTTTAAAGGCAAAGCCCAACGTGCGCATTGCCATATTCTGATAGTTCAGCAATTGCGCCTCTACCGTAGAACGATATTCTACCGCATCCACACGCTTGCCGTCCAAGACAACCTCTTTACACTTCCCCAACACAATTTCCGGCGCACCTTTTACATAGAGCACCCTCTTCCCTAACAAGGGAGATTGCACCAGAGTCGCCATGAATTTCCGTTCCGTAGAGAAAGTCAACTGGTCGATGACCTTTGCATTCTCCCGCAATTCCAGATAATCACGCCCTTGACTATCGAGCCATAAAAGCAACGCTACTTCTGTAGGATTTCCCACTCCTTTAGGTTTTTCGCCGGATGCCATCTCTTCCAGGAAAGCAGTGGAATTGGCGCTGATACCTTCTGCTATCAACTTGCTGAGATCGTCTTCCGCCAGTTCCTTATCATCTTTCAATCCGTAGAAGCCAGGTTCGTACACTTGCATCAGGTTCTGTGTCAGCGTACCGGTCTTATCCGTACAGATAACGGTAATCGCCCCCATCGTTTCGCAAGCGTGCATCTTGCGCACCAGATTATTCGTAGAAAGCATCCGGCGCATGTTCAATGCCAAGCTGAGCGTTACACTCATCGGCAATCCTTCGGGAACAGCCACTACAATCAGCGTCACCGCCATCATGAAATATTGCAAGGTAGCCTTCAGTGCCGGCAACCAGTCTTCGAAGGTATGGAAAGAAGAAAAGTCATAGCCCAGCACCACATCTTTTATAAAGAAGATAGCAAATGCCAAGCCTGCTACTGAGAAACCGACTTTTCCTATGAGGTTAGCGAGTTTTGTTAATTGGATATTCAGCGGAGTGGGTTCGGTAGATTGCTCCGTGCTTTGGCGGGCCACTTGTCCGATTTCCGTCGCATCGCCCACACGTTCCACCCGCATCGTGCCATGCCCGTCTACTACCGTTGTTCCGCGCAGCACCCGGTTGGAGGCATATGTTGCTTCTTCATCGAAATCGGCCTCCACAATGGTTTTGGTAACAACGGGTTCGCCTGTCAGGTTCGACTCATCTACTTGCAGGGAGATGGCTTCCAGGAGTTCACCGTCGGCGGGAATTTCCTCACCCGTTTCGAGTACTACAATATCGCCCACCACCACATCCTTACGGGGGATTTCCTGTATATGTCCGTTACGGATAACCTTCACCAAGGTTTCCTCATTCACCGCATTCAGCAAATCGAACTTCTTACTGGTATCATATTCAAAGAAAAAGCCGATGCCGGTGGCAAGCAGAATGGCAAAGATAATGCCGATAGTCTCGGCGTACTCGTTCTCTACTATGGAAATTGCCAGAGAAAAGAGAACGGCAACCAGCAGTACTCTTACTACAGGGTCTTCAAACTTCTCCAGATAAAGTTTCCACAAAGACGGACGTTTGGGAGGCGTCAATAAGTTTACGCCATATTCGGCACGGCTCTTCCGCACTTCCTCATCGGTAAGCCCGACATGATAAAAATCATCCTTTATTGCAGTCATGTAAATCTTTAGATTAAATTTTGAAATGCAAAAATACAACAATAATCCAGTATAGCGAGAGTTATTAAATCTTTTTATAGGTTTACAAATTTAATACTTTTGCACTCGACTATTAAACAAAAAACGGACAGATTTGTTATCTATAGAGGAACTTAAAATAAGAAGAAAGTTATGGAAAAGTACATTTGCACCATATGTGAATATGTTTACAACCCGGAACAGGGTGACCCTGAAAACGGCATCGAACCGGGAATATCTTTTGAAGACCTTCCCGAAGATTGGGTTTACCCCCTGTGCGGAGTAGGCAAAGAAGAATTTGAGAAAGCGTCCTAAGACGCTTTCTTTTCTTTTATATCGCTGCTGGCTTCCACTACGTTTACCACGTAGTCGCCCAGTTTTTCACATTCGGCAATGATGTCCATGTAATAGACTCCCATCTGGTAGTCGTATTCCTTATTATTAACATCCAGAATGTTTTGATTCTTCAACTGGTTGCGATAGTTATTTATTTCATTCTCCAGATTGAACGACTTGTTCACATCGATGCTCTGATGTTCCGAACGCTCTACCACCACAATCATCTGCGCCAACGCATCATCGGTCAGTTTCATCATGAAGTGGATGTGTTCATATTGCTTGTCCGTAAAGTCCTGGTTAGTCTGGCGTTTGCGGTTGATAGTACGTGCCAGGTTGTAGCAACTGTCACCGATACTTTCTATTTCGGTCACCTCACGAAGCATGGCACGTATCTGCAATTTACTCTCAGAACTTAAACGCCCTTCCGACACCTGATTGAGGTAATTGGCAATCTCCAACTCCATGCTATCGCTGATATTCTCGTACTTCTCAATCCGGCTGAACAACTTATTGAAGTCATCGTCCTTCTCGGTATGTATCAAGTCGCGCACCATCCCGAACATGCGGTGTGTACGCTCGGCAAACAGATGGATTTCTTTGCGGGCTTCCAGGATGGAAAGCTCTGCCGTAGACAGCAAGCCTCTGGATATAAAGCGCAAGCGATACTCTTCGTCCGTATCCTTCAGAGGCAGGAGCACACATACAATCCGCTCTATACCCTTTACGAACCAGATAAGCAACAGTACATTAAATACGTTGAAAGCCGTGTGGAAAGCTGACAGTTCGAAAGCGACACGGGTGGCAGGGTCTGTTTGGTACATCACCTCCGTCACAAACCACGAAACGCCCTGAGTGAAAGGTTTGAAGATAACAAGCACTACCACCACTCCGAACACGTTGAACAGCAAATGCGCCAATGCCGCCCGGCGTGCCTGTGTATTTCCCGTCAATGCGGCCAAGTTGGCAGTAATCGTGGTACCTATATTCTGTCCCATGGCAAGGGCTGCTCCCAGTTCGAAACTAATCCAGCCATTGGCACACATGATAAGGGTGATGGCCATGGTGGCCGCCGAAGCCTGCACAATCATAGTGATAACCGCACCCACCAACACAAAAATGATGATGGAAAGATAACCCAAATCCGTCCATTCTTGTACAAAGGCCAGCATCTCCGGGTTTTTGCCCAAATCGGGAGAATAAACCTGCAAGAAAGAAAGTCCCATGAAGAGGAAGGCGAAACCGAAAATAAACTCGCCGATGGACTTACGCGTACTTTTTTGAGAAAAGAGGAGAGGAATACCGATAGCTAACAGAGGAAGTGCAAACGCGGCGATGTCGACTTTAAATCCGAAGACTGAAATAATCCAGGCCGTTACCGTGGTACCCACGTTGGCACCCATAATCACACCGATAGATTGCGATAAAGTAAGCAGACCTGCATTTACAAAACTCACCACCATCACCGTGGTTGCCGAAGAGGATTGGATGAGGGCGGTTATCAGAATACCTGTTAACACGCCGGTCACCCGATTGGTTGCCATTGCCGTCAATATGGTCCGAAGTCGGTCACCGGCAAACTTTTGAAGTCCTTCACTCATAATCTTCATTCCATAGAGGAACAACGCCAATGAGCCGAGCAGCTTTAAAAAATCATAAAAAGAATATTCCATCTTTAATTAGTTAAAGGGTTTTTTTGTGTCAATTGTTATTAAGCCCTATATTTAACGTGTCATTCACCCCAAAAAGAGATAGCATGAAACACGTATTACAAATTTGTTGCAAAAATAATAATATTTATAAAGAATTCCCTATCGGGAGTTCACTTTTGGATATTTATTACGGTTTTAATCTTGATTTCCCCTATCCGGTGGTCAGCGCCAAAGTAAATAACCGCTCCGAAGGATTAAATTTCAGAGTATATAATAATAAGGATGTAGAGTTTCTCGATGTGCGCGACTCTTCCGGAATGCGCACCTATGTCCGCTCGCTCTGCTTCATCCTTTATAAAGCTGTCAGCGAACTGTTTCCGGAAGGAAAGCTGTTTGTAGAACATCCCGTGTCCAAAGGTTACTTCTGCAACCTGCGCATCGGACGCCCTATCGAGTTGGAAGACGTGGCGGCCATCAAAAAAAGAATGCAGGAAATCATTGCCGAAGATATACCGTTCCACCGCACGGAATGCCACACCACGGAAGCCGTAATGGTATTCAGCGAACGGGGCATGAACGACAAAGTGAAGCTGCTGGAAACATCGGGGTCCATCTATACCTATTATTATACGCTAGGCGACACCGTAGATTATTACTACGGCAACTTGCTGCCCAGCACCGGCTTCATCAAATTGTTCGACATCGTGAAATACTATGATGGCCTGTTGCTGCGCATCCCAAATAAGGATAATCCTACGGCGTTGGAAGAAGTGGTGAAACAGGAAAAGATGCTCGATGTCTTCAAGGAGCACCTGCGCTGGAACTACATCATGGGGCTGAGCAACGTAGGCGACTTCAACCTTGCCTGCGAAGAAGGCCATGCCACCGACCTGATTAATGTGGCCGAAGCCTTGCAGGAAAAGAAGATTGCCCAGATAGCCGATGAAGTCTACCATCGTGGCGAAAACGGAAACCGGGTGAAGCTCGTCCTTATCTCCGGCCCGTCTTCATCGGGGAAAACGACTTTCAGCAAGCGGCTCTCCGTGCAGTTGATGACCAACGGACTGACCCCGTTCCCCATTTCGCTGGACAACTACTTCGTAGACCGCGAAGACACTCCGCGTGACGAGAACGGCAACTATGATTACGAGTCCCTCTACGCCCTCGACCTCGAACTCTTCAACAACCAGTTGCAAGCCCTGCTGCGGGGAGAAGAAGTGGAACTGCCCCATTTCAACTTCACACTGGGCAAGAAAGAGTTCAAGGGGGACAAGCTACGTATCAACGAGCATACCATCCTTATATTGGAAGGCATCCACGCACTGAACCCGGAACTTACTCCGCAAATTCCCGCCGAGAGCAAATATAAGATTTATGTCTCCGCCCTGACAACCATATCCCTGGACGACCATAACTGGATACCCACCACCGACAACCGCTTGCTACGCCGCATCATCCGCGACTTCAACTACCGCGGCTACTCGGCACAGGAAACCATTTCGCGCTGGCCCAGTGTGCGCGCCGGCGAAGACAAATGGATATTCCCCTATCAGGAGAATGCCGACGTCATGTTCAACTCCGCCCTGCTGTTCGAATTTGCCGTGCTGCGTTGCCATGCCGAGCCTATACTTGTCAGCGTGCCGCGCAACTGTCCGGAGTATGCCGAAGCCTACCGGCTGTTGAAATTCATCAAGTACTTCACGCCGGTGCAGGATAAGGAAATTCCACCGACTTCCCTGTTGCGTGAATTCCTGGGTGGCAGTAGTTTCAAATATTAATTCATGAGTTCCACGTACAACCTAACGAAGAATATTATAACTTTGCGGGCAAATAAAGCAAACTGATGATGAAAAAGATAATCTCGATACTATTTTTGGCAATATTCTGCCTTTGTACACAAACCTATGCACAAGACCGTGCCGATGAACTGATGAAACAAGCGCAAGAAAACCTTGCGAAAAAGGAATATATCAAAGCGCGCTACCTGTTCATACAGGCATATAATAACTATGCTGCGCAGGAGAAGTTCGAACAAGCGATAGATTGCGGCATCAATGCCGCTGTTCTTTACTATCGCGAAAGCTATAACAAAGAAGCATTCGACCTCTTATGGGGTGCCGAACAATATGCAAAAGCAAGCGAAAAGAAGCAGCAGAAGAGCCTGCCCGACCTGCATTTCCGCATCAACAAAGAGCGCTTGCAGATTTATATCAAATCCAAGAATTCCATTCGTGCCAAGGAGCAACTGGACAGACTGGAAGAAATAGCCAAAACCGTCCGCAACGACTCTTTGAGCAACGACCTGCTCTACACGCAGGCCAACTATTATTATACGTTCGGCATGAACGCGCAAGGTGACTCCGCTTTCAAGAAGTTGATAGCACAATACAAGTCGCAGAAGAACTATGCCAAAGTAGACGAATGCTACAAGAACCTCATCGACATTGCCCGCAAAGCAAACAATGCGGGTCTGGTGGCACGTACTTATGACAAATACATCATCTGGACCGACTCGGTGAAGGCTCTTACCGCACAAGACGAACTGAGCGTCCTGAAAAAGAAATATGACGAAAGCCTTGCCACCATCCAAGAGAAAGACGACTCCCTCTCTTCCAAGCAATACATCATTATCGGACTTTGCATCCTGGCAGCCATCCTGGCAGCAGTGCTGGTGATGGGCATCTTCGTATTAATGCGTTTCATCCTGTTGACGCGCAGGCAGAAGAAGGCTATCAGCATCGCCAATGAACACAATGAATTAAAAACCAAGTTTATCCAAAACATATCGGCACAGATGGAGCCCACATTGGACACGCTCGACCCGAAACTACCCGGTGTACAAGCTTTGCGTAATTTCTCCAAGCATATTCAAGAGTTGTCCGAACTGGAGAACAGCTTGGCCGAACCTTACGAAATGCAGGAAAAGAATATCGCAGCCTTCTGTGAAAGCGTCATGGATAAAATCAGAGGTAAGGAAGGAGAAGACGTTACCTTAAGTGTCAACACACCCAAACTGAACGTCAAAATCAATCCCGAACATTTGGAACATATCTTGTTGCATCTGTTGGGAAATGCTGCCGAATACACACCTGCCGGCGGCAAAATCTGGTTGGACTTCAAGAAACGCGGAGCGCATACGCACCAGTTCATTATCAGCGACACCGGTTGCGGCATTCCCGAAGAGCGACGCGAAAACATCTTCAAGCCGTTCAGCGAAGTAAAGGACCTGACGGAAGGCGACGGTTTAGGATTGCCTATCTGCTCCCTTATGGCAACCAAGATGAATGGCAGCCTGACGTTGGACAGCAGCTATACCAAAGGCGCAAGATTTGTATTGGAGCTACACGCTTAAAAAGTTATACGCCTTTTTACCCTCACACTCTCACTGATCGTCTGCATCCCTCTATTCATTAGGGATGCAGCTATGGTAGCAACCATGAGGGTAACAGTGAGAGTAACCGTTTACTCTCACTAATATTTTTGAATAAAAGCCCCTAACGAGCTTATTATTACCATAATAGCCATTTTCAGATACTTCATCAAATACCCTCTTTTCCTTTCTTTTTTTCATTAAGATTGTGCCGAAACAGAGATAAGCATTTCGTTTTATCATTCAACCCCGATTCTTTTCATCCCCAGCCCTCGTATTCCTTCTGTTCAATCCCGATGTTTCTTTTATTCAGCCCTGATGTTTCTTCTGTTTAGCCCTTATGTTAATCAAGGGCCCACAACTGTGAACATATTCATCCACATTAGTGAATAGATTTGTTCACAATTGTAATCTTATCTGTTCACTACTGTGGACTTATGACTAACATAAGGGCTAAACAGAAGAAACATCAGGGCTGAATAAAAGAAACATCGGGGCTGAACAGAAAGAACCTTAGGACTGAAACAAATGCAAACCTGACATTAATCAAAAGAAGCCCGAACATTCCTTATCCATATCATTGCGTTTTTTCTTTCCGCAATACGAGAAATCCGGAAAATTCTCCTATCTTTGAATTTCACCGGGCCTTTCAACGGCCCATACTGCAAACATTACGGACAACATTCTTGTTCTACAAACCCCTACAGCACATTTATTTCATTTATTTGTAAAAATAAACGTGAAACGTTTTCTTTTTAATAATATTTCTTTAACTTTGTTACGGACATAGTGGTGACTGTGACCTAATTTTTTTCGGAATTGTCTATTTTAATCTTGTGTGTACCGTAAAGACAATATTTGTCTAATTA
>JAJQAY010000099.1 GCA_021203515.1 Bacteroides sp.
GCAGTGCGCGCAGACGGGAGGCCATGTCGAGCGGGGTGCTGACGTAGAGCACACGGTTTTGCTTGGAGATTTCCAAGGCGGTGATCTTGATGGTGCTGCCTATCTCGATGTCCCACGGTTGCAGGCTGGTGATGATGAAGTCTCGTCCCGTCATGGCTTTTATGGTTTTAAGGATTGATATACTCGGGCCAATTCTTCGGCTGTCTTTGCCCACGAGAATTGCGTGGCTCGCAGCAGGCCGTAGTCTTTTTGCCGTTGATAGAGGGTGGGGTCTGTCTCCAGTCGCAGCAGGGTGTCGGTCAGTTCTTCGGGCTTGAAGGGGTCTACGGTCAGTGCTCCGTCGCCTGCCACTTCGGGCATGGCGGAGGTGTTGCCGGTGATGACGGGAGTGCCGCACGCCATGGCTTCGAGCATCGGGATGCCGAAACTCTCGCGCAACGAGGGTAGAGGAAGGCGAACGAGGCGTTGTAGAGCGTGGCCAGGTCGCGGTTGGCAATGTATCCCGGAAAGTGCAGATGCGGCTTGATGTGGGGAATGCCTTCTTGCTGTAACAGTTGGTCGATGTATTCCTCTTTGAGGTCGGCAATAAGTAGCGGGCGTCGGGCGTCGGAACGTTGCAGGTAGAGGCTGTAGGCTCGGAGCACGCGGGCGGCGTTCTTCTTGGGGTCGGTGTTGCCCAGGAAGAAGAGGAAGTCTTTCTCGGGAATGTATTGCCGGACGATGTCCATGTCCGGTGCTTCTTGCGGCTGGAAATGGGTGCTGTATCCGTTGTAGATGGCCATGATGCGGTCGGCGGGGATGCCGAGTGCCTTGCGGATGCGCTCGCATTCGAAGTGGGAGACGGTGATGATTTTCCGGCATTTCTTCAGGATGCGCGGCACGACCAGGCGGCGGTAGTGCCATCCCATTTCCTGATAGAGCGAGGGACTGCGGTGCTGGCGCGGTTCCAGATAGATGATGTCGTGAATGGTAAGCACTAACGGCACGGGGCACCATAGCGGTGCGGTGTTGGACGTGCAGTGCAGCAAGTCCACCCCCAACTGTTTTACGACGCGTGGCAACACCACCTGCTCCCATAGCGGATAGGTAGGACATTTCAGCTCCACGATTTTCAGATTGTGGGACTCCTGCAGGCAACGGTCTTCGCCCGGTGCAACGATGATGTAGTATTCGTTGCCGTCATTCCGTTTCTGTAGTTCGCGTATCGACTCCAGAGCTACGAAATCCATTCCGTGCTTGTTCGGACGGAATATCCGCTGTGCTTCTATCGCTATCTTCACGTGTTACTAGTGGTTAGTGATTGGTGATTGGTGATTAGTGATTAGGCTGCGCTGTAATCTGTACACTTAACCACTAATCACTAACCACTAATCACTATTTTCTCTTTCTTCCCGCCAGTCTCTTGATGTGGCTGGCATTCGAGGTGAATACTAAAATAGGCAGTGCCCATACAACTTTTATGAAGCGCTTGGATACTTCGCCTTCGGGCAGCGCCATTAGGAAGGAGAGTCCGATGGCGGCTATCAGTATGAACCATTTCAGGCTTAGCGTCCAGTCGAGTGCACTGATAACGATGGTTATCAGTATCAGGCAGGCTATCAACAGGAAGCGCGAAGGGAGCAGCCACTGGAACAGCTTGTTCGCGTAGTCCCACTCGCCCCGCAACAGTGCAAAGGGCAATCTCTTCATGGCGAGGATGGTACTGCTGTATTGCGAGCGCAGCCAGCCGATGTGTTGTGCCTCGTAGCCGTTGGCGCTTTCTGCCTTCTTGCTGTAGCATACCACTTCTTCCATATATTCCGTGTAGATGTTTTGCATCAATAGCACTGTTTCCATAGCCTTGCTGATGTCGGAACCTTTCAGGGTGGGGGCCACTTCGTGGAACATCTCAAAGTCAAAGGCCATGGCAGAACCTATCAGTGCTGATGAAAAGCCCATGCGCGTGTGTGCCTTGCGGAAGAGGTTGTTGTTGATTTCTTCGCTGGTGGCATTGAGCACGGCAATGTTCGTGGTCAGGTTTTCAGTCATGCGGTGCGCTTGTATGGCGTCGCAGCCCGAATAGTAGGCATTGTTGAAGAGGTCGAGCGCAGTGGGAACAACACGGTTGTCCGAATTGAAGATGACGACCATGTCATATTCGTCGGGCGAGTAGCGCTCCATGACCTGCTGGATGGCATAGACTTTGGTGCATACTTCCCGGTCGGGCACTACGATGTTGACCGGCATCTGCAACAGTGTGACCAAGTCTTCTTCGGGCAACTGGGTGGCAGCTACGGCTATGTCGTACTTCTCGTGCGGGTATTGCTGGGTATCGAGGAAGTGGTTGATAGACTCTATTACTTCTTTTCCGTTGCGCAACACAGTGAATAGCACCAGAAAGCGGTGCTGCTTCTTTGCCTTCGGGTAAGGGTTCTTGTATTTCCCCAATGAAAACAACGCGCAGATAAATAAATATATAACGGGAATAGCCATGAGCAGAAACAATACGGCATCGATTATCTGCAAGGCGTTGTTGTTCTCGTTCATCCACCAATCGGGACTGAATATGGAAAAATGTCGTTTATCATATCGCTTGAATATTTTTATTTGCTTTGATTACTGCTTGTTCTTTTTTCTTGGACTATCTGGCGGTCTATATAAGCACCGTTCAGGATGCAGGCCATAAAGGTTAATAGTATGAATTGGCTATTGGGCTGATTGAGAAATTGATTGCCGTAGGCACTCAGCATCAATCCGAACAGCCCACACAACATGGCAGTGAGCGTCACTTTGAGTTGCTTGTCCTTGACTCGGCACATGATGATGTAGCATCCCCACATTATCATGGTTACAAATATTGCAATGTGAAGTATCAATCCCACAATGCCGGTTTGCACCCATATCTTCACATAGTAGGAGTCCACCGGAATGCTGGTGATATAGCGGTCGCCATATTTGCGGGCTTCCACACCGGCCAGTCCCAAACCTTCACCGAAGGGTTTGTCTTTCAGGTAAGCTGCTATCAGTTTCTGATTTCTGACGCGGACGTTGAAAGATGCGTCCTCTGTCGGTCTGAATGCAGTACGCATACGGCGTATGGACTGATTGCTTTCGCCGATATATGTAAAAGCGAAGAATACGTAGATAAATGCTGCAAAGATGCTGCCGGCGAGGATCAACTTTATATTCTTGATGATTAGGCAGAAAAGTACTAATCCACCTAGGGGCACAATCATAGCTCCCCGTGTGTCTGACATAAAAAGTCCGATTAATCCTAAAACAGATACGATAAGATAGAAGAACCGGAGCTTTTTTTCCGGAGTGTTGAAACCGATAATTGCATAGACTATCGCAATGTTGCCCATATTAGAACCGGAATTTCCGACATCGGAAAATATGGAGAAATATCGGATGCCGGTAGGAAGCAAATGGGTACGAAACTTTCGCTTTCATATAGCCATCTTGTTTCATAAGCGTCGAACCCGATAAATCTCTGCATCATTATCTTTAAAAAAAGCAATAATGGCATGGATAGCTACTGCTATTATCAATATCTTGACCAATTTATAGCGCGTCAGCAAGATGGAACAGAACATGGCAAACAACAGTGTGCTGGGATAAAATCCACGGGTGTTTATCCAGGCCCCGATCAGTCCGCGAGGATTGAGCACTTCTACGAAGCAGAAGATGAACCATAGGGCATATCCGACTGTCATCGCATTGATGGCATATTTCCAATTGAAATCGTTCACGATGATTGCATGAAACAACATACAGATAAAGTAGTAAATCATGGAGATTTCTAATAAGACACTGATGTTGCTGTAGGAGGGCGCAAGTATTCGGGCAATCATTCCCCAAAAACCGGCTACTATCCCATAACACAATAGGCTGATGATGGGGTATTTGACGGATGAGCCGAACAACAGTGCCGTAAATGGAAATGTTGCTATGACAAGGGTCAGGCTAAAATTGCCGGACATGCTGAAATAGGTTATAGCAACCAACCCGCTAATCAGGATGATGGCGGTCATTGCTTCGGTGGATATATGTTGGCTTCTCTGTAGCATCATTTATTTTACTGCGGCTTTCTTCGATGTCAATCCTAATTGTGCCAATCGGCTGACAAAGCTATGCAATGGTGTTTGCGGCGGCAATTCACCGGTGAAGCTTTCTACCACTTCGCGGTCGGCATTGTTCAAGTAGAGTGCTAATGGGGCGTCGCCTAGGACTTCCTTCATTGACTTTAGGCGCTCATCGTCATCTTTGCCCCACAAGCGGCAGGCATTGGCCACGAGCAGGTTGAAATCGGCTTGCTTCAATACCGTCAGAGGAAGCGTAGAGCTGTTGGCTGCCGGATATTCTACCAATATAATGTCCGGTTGCCGTTCGGCCGAGTTCAGTTCCCAGAAGTCGGACGGCTGTTGTGCCTGGACATAACGCTTGTCTTCGGTCTCGAAGTCGACTCCGTGTTTTACCAAACGGACGCGAAGTCCTTCGGTTTCCCAATAGTCCATGAAGTATTTGGCGAGGAACGATTTTCCTTCACGTTCTTCCATACTGAGCAGGTTGATGACCGTAGGTCACCCGGGCACCAGATATTTGTTCAACAATCGGCATACATAGGATGCGGCACGGCGATTGCAGGCTTTGAGGAAGCCACGGTATTTCAGGTTGCTGATACCGTTGAATGCTGCAATGACGGGCAAACCACTGAGGCGAGCACTGCGTATAGGATCGCGCAGGGTACGGTCCAGCAATTCAATAATGAGGAAGTAGCCGGTGATGAATATCAAACTGCTAAAGAATGCCGCAAATATGTAGAATGTGCGTTTACGTCCGTTGTCCGTCAGCGGGAATTCGGGCGGCGTGGTGATTTGCAGGTTGGCGGTAGTCATCTTGAGGTTTTGCAGGCGCAGACGGGCTTGGGTCAAGCCGCTAAGCTGCTGGCGATAGGTGTCTTCGGCAATGCCGATGGCGCGCTCTTTACGTTTCACCTGAGTGCCTACGGGGGAGAAGTCGCGGTATTGGCTCACAATCTCATTCTGGCGATTTTTTAAAACCTTTAATTCGGCTTGGGCCTTGGCTTCGTTGATACATGCCATGAGCCATTCGTCTACCATATTCTGGATGCCTACTCCTTCTTTGCTGAAGTTGTATTCGTTCAGATTATCGGAAAGCTGGCTGATGTTGTGTTCTGTTTTCTTTAGCTCCTCTCTGTCTTTAATCAGTTTCTCATTTTGGTCTTGAGTCTTGTCTGAAGTGAATATTTCTTGTTCCAGAATATCCTGGTTCAGATTGGTTACTTTTTCCAACTGTTTTAATAGGTTGGTGTTGTCCCGCATGATTTTGGCACGGATATCCATTTTTTCTTCCAATATCTTCCGGAGTGCTACAGCGCTCTCGTAGGTGCGCATAGCGCCTTCTTCGCGGTCGTCAACCTCATATTTAGTTCCTGCCAGCGATTTGGTTTGCTCATCATAATTGATGACCTGCTTATCTATATTGTAGTACATCAGGTCGTCTTCTTCGGCGGTCAGTTTTGCTTTGGCAAGCCGGACTTGCTCTTCAAAGTAGGCAATAACATTGTTGGTAGCACTGAAACGAAGTATTTCGTAGGCTTTTATCAATTCATCTTCCAGTATTTTTATTGTATTCTGGGCAATGCCGGGGTCGGCACATGTGTAGGTTATCTCTATCAGGTCGCTGACACCCAATCGCTGTACCTTAATCTTGTCGAGTGCATCGAAACTGTAGAAAGGAACCGGACGACTATACATGGTGTATATGAAGTTGCTCGCACTTTCTTTTCGATAATCCTTAAAATTTTCGATGGTCTTGTCCAAAGAAGAACGGTCGACCAATGCCAATACTTCTTTAGGGGTGACTTGTAGCAACTGCCGGTAATGCTTTGCTTGAATGTACACGTTGTCATTCCACTCGTCGCCATATACCAGGTTGGTGGCAAGCAGACGGAGCGATACTTTTTCCAATGTACTTTTGGACTTGGCGATATTGATCAGATTGTCAAGTGTACTGTTAACATTGACAACCAAACTACCGTCGATGGTAGTCTCGTTAGTAACGCCGGCATATATGCTGCTGCTTGCCGTATAGCTGTAAGGCAGGAACTGGGTGAAATATATCACCAAACCCGTTACTATAAGGCTGCCCCACAGTAACCAATAGCGGATGCGGTAGAGGAACTGGGCGATAAATTGTATAACGTTATCCATAAAGCCTTATTTTTCTTTAATGATTTTTACATTGGTCAACATCTCAAGGAGAATGATGGCATTGTACAGCGATATCCGGCTCTCTGCATAGGCAGTAACGGCTCCCGAACGGCGGGCGCGTTCCAAAGACAGGGCTATGATGGTTATTTTACCTTGTATAAAGTCGTTTTCGGAAATCTTCATCTGGGCATTGTAGAGTGCCGCATTCTCGGCTTTGGCTTTGATGGTGGCTAGCTGAGAGGTTACGTCATTATATGCTTCCAGTATTCGGAGTTTCCGTTCTTCCATCACTTCGTCTTGCGTATATTGCAGTTGCTCTATCTGGTATCGGTAGTCTTTCAGCTTGAGCGGGCGGTTGAATAAATCGCCCAAACCGACACTGAAACTGGCACCTACATTGAAGGTATGGCGAGAACTGTTAGTGGTTGTCTGATATCAGTCAACGAAGGTATCGGCATTTTCGTTTAATACATTGTAACGTCCATAACCATAATTACCGTTCAGGCGAATATAGTTCCACCAGTTCCGTTTTTCTATACGATACTGGTTTTTAACCTGCTCTACTTGTGATTGGGCGCGCCTCACTGTAGAGTTTTCTACTACGGCATCCATGAAGACGGAAAGGGGAGGGAGCTGTAGAGTGTTGATATCATAGGGCATGTTTTCAGCACTTTGTCGCAAAGTGCTTTGCTCCAGTTGCGCATCGCTTTCTTTCAGCAGTTGCAACGTCTTGATGCGCTCTTCGCGTGTCATCTCCTGCTGCGCCCTTAGATTTGCCGAACAGCACAATAATATGAGTATTACTACCTTATATATGCCGATGGTACTATATCTGTTTATCATTCTATAATTTATTAATATGGTTTATGGTCTAAACGTCTTCTTTCTGTACAAAAGCTGTGAAAGTCTGCAAAAGTATTTTCATATCCAGACAAAAGGAGAAATCTTTTGCGTATTTGATGTCCAATTGTTTCCTCTCTTCGGCGGACATCTTACCGGCACCGCCGCGCTTCTCTACTTGCCACAGGCCGGTCAGTCCCGAAGGGGCCATGAAACGGTCTATGTAGTCGTCGCTAGTCAGCAGTTCGGCTTCGTAGAGAGGGAGGGGACGGTTGCCTATGATGCTCATGTCGCCTTTCAGCACATTGATCAACTGCAGCAGTTCGTCGATGCTGTATTTGCGGATAAACCGCCCTACACGTGTCACGCGGGGGTCTTTTTCTATTTTTATAAATGGGTTTTCTTTAGAGTTCATTTTTTGCTTCTGGAAGTCTTCTTCAGTAATAATGAAGTCATCAGAAATCAACAAGTTCTCTCCTTCTTCCGGAGTGCCGACTAAGTCGTCCAACCGGATTTCGAGGATATCGTCCTCTGTGTCTTCTTCCATTTTATACTGGTTGAGGACATTCAGCTCTTTCAAACGTTTGTCCGCATTGGTGTACATGGAACGGAATTTCAGAAAATTGAATATCTGATAATTACTGCCTACTCGTTGGGACTTGTAGATTACTTTGCCCTTGCTTTCGAGGCGGATGGCAATAGCTGTGCCGATGAGTAGGGGAGAAAGCACCAACAGGGCTCCTCCTGCGAAGAATACGTCGAACACACGCTTCCAGAAAGGCAGGTGGAAAGTGTTGAGGGGTTTGCGATGAACCTGGCTGAACTCCTGTAGTTTCTGTTCCTTGCGTATTTGCAAAAACTTTATCATTCTCTGAATGCTTTCTTCGTTGGCTTGCGGAGTCAAGGTATTACAAATACCGGCCTGCATGTAGGCTTTCCGGTCTTCTGCCTGCAGGCGCTCGGTGATGAGCGTGATGTAGACGCGCGGAAAGCGTTTGTGTAAAAAGGCTATATCTTTACAATCTTGTTCGGGAGTGGATTACTCGAAAAGGATAGAGGTGTTATACCGTTCGCGGATGCCATCTATAACTTTGGCAGCTTTGTTGGACGTGGAAACCGCAACAAACATACCACTCGTCACTTTGCTCAAGTGGTCGATGGTTGCCCGATTATTGCCTATATAGATGTAGTATAACATGCCTGTTCCTGTTTTATTTTAGAGAAAGCGGTGAATGCGCGCTTTTAATTCCATCGGGTTGAAAGGTTTCAGAATGTAGTCTTCAGCCCCGGATTGGAGCAAGCGGATACGCTCGGTAGTGCTTTCTTCGCTGGAAGGCATCACTACGGGAATATGCTTGAATAGTTCATTTCCTTTCAAGCAGTGGAGAAACTCGTCGCCTGTCATGTACGGCATACGAATGTCGGAAATAATAAGGTCGGGTTCATTACCTGACTCCAGCCAAGCAATAGCTTTCAGAGCGTCTTCGAAGTATTCCAATTCGTATTCTTTTCCCAAATACGTGGAGAGAACTTTGCCGATGGTGGCTTTGTCATCAACTAATAATATCTTTTTCATTGCTGTTTTTGTTTCTATGTACGATTGTTCTGTTTGTAATTCTTATAAGTAACAAAAATAGCTAATCTTTTATTATTTTCATGCAATGTGTAATGAGATTGAATATAACTTAACTACTTTTAACGAGACGAGCGTAAAAAACGTGAGAAAGCCTACTGGGAGCACTTTCTCACGTTTTTTATCAGGCTCTGTTATTTTAGTTCAGCGGGCTTAACTTATCAATCGGAAAGACGTCCTTATTGTGCTGTTGATACCAATCGCTGTCTTTTTGTCCGCCGGTGGTTATCCAAGACTCGAATTTCTCATAAACTTCAGTAATCTTCTTGGTTTCCGTAGGTCATGCAAATTCAGCAGGGATAACAACTGCCCAGGCAAGATTTCCTTTGCTGAGGTAATATTTGTTGTTGGCCATGGAGGAGTCGTCATTGCCGCTTCGGAAATATTGCATATTGCCTAATTCTGTCGGCGAGAAACCTGCAATGTGTACTTCGGTACGTGCTCCTTTGACATTCGCCGGGGCTGTGATAGCGAAGATGTCGAGGTTGTTTATGTTGAAATCCTCGGCTTTCAAATCGTTGGGGGTTGCTATCTCTATGCTGATTTTGTACTCCTTCGTATCAATTTTGAACGGTGACTGAGGGGTATCGTCGGCAGCCCATGTATTGATGCGCTTTTCTTGGTCTGTATATTTGCTTCCCCACAGTTCGTCGTGTGCGTTGTTGAAGAGAACATAGGTAGGCGCTTTCTGTTTGCCCTCGAACGATGCTTCGTTGCCGTTGACGGTAAACTTGCTCGGGCGGAAGTCTTGAGGCAGATTGACAAATCGGATGCCTGCTCCCAACATCTTGTTCGCTCCTACGGCGCGCAGGTTGAGGGTGATATCTACTTTTGAAATGCCGCAGTTGGTAACTTGTATATTCTTTCACTGGCAGTGCGAGTACAAGGTCGTTCATGTCGAAGTCGCCATATACCGGCCAGTTATCTTCGAATGCGATGGTGTAAACGCAGTTGTCTTTTATCTCAATCGGATATTTCGGATCAGTGGGCTCTTTGCCTCCGTCGCCTTCGTTGAAGATGCCGCCACAGGTTTCGATGGTGTATTTGGATTCGTCATAGCCGGTTTGCGTACTTTCGTTCTTGGCTAGTTGGATATGGGGGTTTTCAAGACCTAAAATTTTTTGTGCTTCTACAACAAGATTTCCTAATAGAGAAACATGTGTGGGTTCCTTGTATTCAATAGTTTCAGCTTTAATCATTGATTTGTCAGAATTGCCTGCACTGTTGCTAGCCTGGAAAATAACGTTTCCTGACAACACATTGAATGTTTAGCCTTAATCATAGAGCCGTCTATCAATGTAAATTTTGCATCAGTCTGGCTTTCTACATAGGGAACCGGTAACCATTCTTTATCTGTAGGATTTGTTCTGCCGCCGGTGATGGAGCCTTTGTTTAATACAACATTTCTGAAGTTAAACTCTTTCTTTGCAATGAATGTACAGTTGTTGTATAGCGCATCAACAGAACTGTTTTTGCATATATTTACTTCAATCAACCCATTATTTACAATCATTACACCACCTAAGAGTGCATCGGCCGTGATGTTAGCTTCGTCAAAGTTGGCAATAAGGCATCCTGTAGTTTCATTTGTGTGGATAGTTCCACCAACTGTAATTGCTCCATGATTATATATCTTGGCAGTGGTCATGTGGAAGTTGCTTTTTACATCAAATGTCGCTCCTTCAGCGTTGTATAATTCGGTACCTGTATTAAAACCGTCACCTTCATTATATTGACTTCTAATACCTTCAACCCTCAAAGTGCCAAAGTTTTTAATGCTTACGTTTGTTGCTGTATTAAAATACTGACAATCTACTATGCCGCCGCTTTGAATAGTGAGTGATGATTTGTCTGAAACCATGAAGCCACCGGAAGTTGCTATGATTTTACCACCCTTGAGGACGATGATATCAATGCCTTGAGGGGTAGCTCCGCCTGTTAAATTCCATGTGCCTTGTACGTATACAGTAGCATTGGCGCCATTATATGAATGAAGTACGCCTGTATATGTTTCGCCTGTCTTAATAACATACACAGAACCGGCAGGTAACTGATTGCCACTGATTGATGCAGACTCAGAAGATGTATTGTAATTCTCTTCTGTGTATGCCGGGTCCATTATATTTTCCCAACCCGATGTTCCGGAAGTTTGTGAAGCACGTGTTGCCGCTCTGGTATTTGTTGCGACATAATATAGCTTGCAGCTTAAATTTCCACCGTTTTCAGGCACTGCATACTCATAGACTTCCTTGCGTTGTTCCGGGTCTGTCTGGCGAATGAATAGGCGGGTTACTGTTTTCGGAATATTAATTTCGGCAGTATAGCTCTGGTTTTGATTGGCTACGCCTGCAGCGATAGGAGTGGCACTTGCATCGGCAATAGGATTGCTGGTGAAGACCTCGACAAGATACTGGAATTTACCCTGATGCTCGTCTTTTACTTCGACATTTAGTTTTACAGAATTCATCATGGACCAATTGAAACCATCGGGAGCGGAGAAATCTTCTCCTAATGGGTTTTCCTTCGGGTCGGTATGTATCCCCTTTTCGGGGTCATACACATCGTTGTCCATGCAACCATTCAGGAAGAATGCACTTGCCACTGTCATTAGGGCTACTGTCAGGTAATTTGTTTTCATACTGTTTGCATATAATTGTTTGGTTATGAGGATG
The DNA here is from genome assembly GCA_021203515.1 of Bacteroides sp. Taxonomy (GTDB): domain Bacteria; phylum Bacteroidota; class Bacteroidia; order Bacteroidales; family Bacteroidaceae; genus Bacteroides. Next base: position 11,361 of record JAJQAY010000099.1, read on the forward strand.
TTTTGTTTTCTTGCAATTCTATACAATGCACTATGGCAGCATATATATGTTGCAAATATACAAATTATAAATCAAAAGTTGCTAATTTTGTTCGCGCTATTTTAGTTAAAAATGAATTTTTGTCGTAAAGTATAGATTTTCAATGGGTAAACTTAGTTGTAGATTTTATTACAAATTCATTCTTTAGTAATCTCTCCGGCTAAATCCGAATCCATCAGGCGACGGATTTCGGCTTGGCTGAGTCCGTGTCCCAGCAAGAACATAAGTTTGGTGACGGCGCATTCGGGCGTACTGTCGTAGCCGCTGATGACACCTGCCTGAAGGAGTTGCAGCCCGGTTTCGTAGCGACCCATTTCTACGGCTCCGCTTTGGCATTGGGTGATGTTGACGATGATGATGCCACGGTCGGTAGCGTCTTTTAGTTGACGGATGAACCATTCCTTCTGTGGAGCGTTGCCCGAGCCGAAGGTTTTGAGGACGACGGCTTTCAGTCCGGGCACGTGGAGCACGGAGTTGATGATGCTTTCCTGGATGCCGGGAAAGAGGGTGAGCGCCACGACGTTGGTATCGAAGAGATAGTGCAGTTTCATGGGGTGCGTCGGGTCGGGACGTCGGATGAGGTGCTCGTTATAGCGGATGTGGATGCCGGCCTTTGCCAATGCGGGGTAATTGAATGAGCGGAATGCGTTGAAATTTTCCGCATTGATTTTGGTGGTACGGTTGCCGCGCATCAGTTCGTTTTCGAAGAAGATGCAGACTTCGGGGACTACGGGGCTGCCGTCCGGATGTTTGGCGGCGGCTATTTCGATGGCGGTGATGAGATTTTCCTTGCCGTCGGTGCGCAGGGTGCCGATGGGGAGCTGCGAGCCGGTGAGGATGACGGGCTTGGCCAGGTTTTCGAGCATGAAGCTGAGGGCGGAGGCGGTGTAGGCCATTGTGTCGGTGTCATGCAGGATGACGAAGCTGTCGAAGTAGTCGTAATTGTAATTGATGATTTTTACAATCTTTGCCCAGAGGGAAGGCTCCATGTCCGAGGAGTCGATGGGAGGGCTGAACTGGTAGGAAGAGATGCGGTGATTGAAACGTTTTAATTCGGGGACATGCTGCAACAAGTGGTCAAAATTGAAGTTTTCGAGGGCACCGGTCTCAGGGTTTTCTATCATTCCGATAGTCCCACCCGTATAGATTAAAAGCACTGAAGGGCAATCCGCTATCATAAATATCTCCGTTTTGTTCTTTTTCGGGCACAAAGACACGAAAAAGATTTTAAGTGTTTCACCACAGATTACACAGATTATCACAGATTTAAGAGAAAAAATAAAGAAACGCAGATTAACGCAAATTCACGCAGATTATTTATATGATAGAGCTCCCTTTGCGAAAATCTGCGTTAATCTGCGTTTCAATAAAAAATAATCTGTGTCCTCTGTGGTGAACTCTACCTAAAAGATTGCCTTCTTCAACTCAGCAATCGCCTTCTCCGCATCCCCCTCGGCCTCATTGAGAAGAGTGACGAAGCGGCTGCCGATGATGGCGCCCGATGAATGGGCACAAGCAGCATCAAAGGTCTGTTTGTTGCTGATGCCGAAACCCACCATGCGGGGATTGCGCAAGTTCATATCCTGGATTTTCTTGAAGTAAGCCTGTTTTTGTGCGTCGAAATCCTTTTGTGCGCCGGTGGTGGCTGCCGACGAAACCATATAGATAAATCCGTCGGTGTGGGCGTCAATCTCGCGGACACGTGCCTCGCTCGTTTCGGGAGTGATGAGCATGATGACGCGAATATCATATCTCTGTGAAATGGCTTTGTAGCTCTCCTCGTAGTCCTTGAAGGGCAGGTCGGGGATGATGACACCATCGATGCCACACTCCACACACTGCTGGCAGAACTTCTCGAAGCCGAATTGCATGATGGGGTTGAGGTATCCCATCAGGACAAGGGGGATGCGGACATCCCGACGAATGTTGCGCAACTGCTCGAAGAGGAGGCGGAGCGACATGCCGTTGCGCAGCGCACGGGTGGCAGCGTTCTGTATGACGATACCGTCAGCCATCGGGTCGCTGAACGGGATGCCGATTTCAATCATGCTGACGCCATTCTTTTCGAGTGTACGGATAACGTCGGCCGTACCATCGAGGGTGGGGCAGCCGGCACAGAAGTAGATGGACAGCAGGTTCTTGGGGCTGTCCTGAAAGAGTTGGTTGATTCGATTATTCATATTATTTATATTTTTAATTCTCACTCCCTTAAAGGGGAAGGTGAATGCTTCTAAACTATCAATTTTCCCCTTTAGGGAAGTGAGGGGTTAGTTATTACAAACTTCGCAGTTCATCCAGAAATCTCCCGATCCTTTCCACGTCCTTGATGCCGGGAGCCGTTTCAAAGCGGCTGTTGATGTCAATTCCCGCCAGTCGGGGGTGATGGAATTCCCTGAGGGCTTTGGCGCTATAAGGATTGATGCCGCCGCTGAGCAGGAACGAAGCATCGCCGTTGTAGCGATTGAGCAGGTTCCAGTCGAATTGATTGCCGGAGCCGCCATACTGGGGTGTCTTGGTGTCGAACAGATAATAATCGCATAAGTCATTGTAGGCGGAGATTGCCTGCAAATCTTTAGGCAGCGAGATGGAGAACGCCTTGATGAGATGCAAGCCGTTGTTGCGTAATGAACGGCAGTATTCGGGCGACTCGTTGCCGTGAAGCTGGATGTAGTCCAGTGCGAAACGGTCGGCATACATTCGGACGTTTTCTTTGCTTTCATTCACAAAGACACCTACACGCTTGGCGGAAATAGGCAGGTAGGCAGGTCTTTCGCACAGGCAACGGGGGGATTTGGGGTAGAAGATAAAACCTACCATGTCCACACCCAGTTCTTCTATAGCGCGGATGTTCTCCGCTTCGGTCATGCCGCAAACTTTGATGATGTTGTTCATTATTTTGTTTTTATTTTCACCACAGATTACGCAGATTAACACAGATCATTTTTATTAAAACGCAGATTAACGCAGATTTTCGCAAAGGGAACTCTATTTTATAAATAATCTGCGTTAATCTGCGTTTCTCTGATTTTTTCTCTTAAATCTGTGTTAATCTGTGTAATCTGTGGTGAGTTTTTTTTCATTTGTCAATTTCCGCAATAAACTCTTGCAACCTATCCCCCGGTGATGCAGTCTTCATAAACGTTTCCCCCATGAGGAAACCCCGGAAGCCTGCCGAGCGCAGCTTACAAATCGTTTCGGGATGCGAGATACCGCTTTCGGAGACGAGTAGGGGAAGCTCCCCCTCCGTTCCGCCGGCACCGCTGCGAGTGCCTGCCACTGCCTGCCGAAGCTGTTCCGCTATCCGGAAAGAATTCTCCACATCGGTGACGAACGTGCCGAGGTTACGGTTGTTCACGCCTACTATATCCACCTTCTTATTTATATAAGCCAGTTCCTCCGGACTGTGTACCTCCAGCAGCACCTCCAGTCCCAGCGCATGAGCCTGGGCAGTGAGGGTGGCACACTCTTTCTGCGTCAGGCAGGCAGCAATCAGCAGCACGGCATCCGCCCCTACGATGCAAGCCTGCAACAACTGATATTCGTCGATGATGAAATCCTTGCGTAAGATAGGTATCTCGACGAGTGGACGTGCCGTGCGCAGGTCGCGCAGCGAACCTCCGAAGAATTTCTCATCCGTCAGGATGGAGAGCGCGGCAGCACCGGCAGCCTCATAAGAGGCCGGAATTTCTTCCACCTTTGCCGTCTCGTATATCCAGCCTTTCGAGGGAGAACGGCGTTTGAACTCGGCAATGATGCCCGTGGGCGAAGCAGCGAGTGCCTGCTTCATGCTGCGATGCGGAAACCTCTCATTGTTCTCCGTCAGCGTTGCGACCTGCTCGCGCAGATGCTCTGCAGACACTGCCTGCTTTTGCATCTCCACCTCGATGCGCTTGTGAGCTACTATTTCAGATAAAATATCGTTCATATTCTTTCTTGTTTAAAATTCTAATTCACCACAGATTACACAGATTAACACAGATTTTTTCACGGACTATGCTCTTTGCGGATAACACTCTTTACGGACTATACTCTTTGCGGATTGCAAGGCTATTTGTCATTCAGAGCGAAGCGAAGAATCTCTTCTCTTAAATAGCGCAGATATGTGTCAAGAGAGTAGATTCTTCGCTTCGCTCTGAATGACAAATAGCCTTGCTTGAATAGTCGGCATTTAATCCGTATTTAATCTGCGTAATCCGTATCAATCAGCGTCATCTGTGTTAATCCGTGTAATCTGTGGTGCTCTCATTGATTAATCGCAATAAACTTCTTCAGCGTCTCCAGCGCTCGTCCGCTTTCCAGCGACTCGCGGGCAATGGCGATACACTCCTCAATCTCCTTTTCCGGCTCCATCACCTGGATGGCGAAGGCAGCGTTGACAATGACACACTGCGTTTGTGCCGCCGTGGCCTGATTGTTCAGGATATTGTCGAAGATGCGTGCGGCATCCTCCTTGCACACGCCTCCGAAAAGTTCTTCGGGCTGTGCGGCACTGAAACCGAGCGCCTGCGGACGGTAGATGCGCTCGTAATTGCGCGTCATCACCTTGAACTCATCCGTCAGCGAAATCTCATCGTAACTGTCCAGGCTATTTACTACGGCAAAGTCAATTCCCATCTTGTAGAACACGTTTGTGTACAGCCTCATTTGCGAAAGGTCGGCCACGCCGAGCAACTGATAGGCAGGTTTGCAGGGATTGACCAACGGGCCGAGCAGATTGAACAGCGTACGCACTCCCAATGCCTTGCGCACCGGCCCCACGAACTTCATTGCCGGATTAAACAACTGCGCATGCAGATAAGCAATGTTACACTCCTCCATGCTGCGTTTCAGTATGTCCGCATCGTTGGTGAAACGGACACCGTGCTGCTCTATCACATTGCTTGCCCCACTTACCGAAGTAGCGCCGTAGTTCCCATGTTTAGCCACTTTGTATCCGGCTCCCGCCACTACGAAACAAGCGCAAGTCGAGATGTTGAACGTATTCTTTCCATCCCCTCCCGTACCAACGATGTCGATGGGACGATAGGGCGCGAAGTCTATCGGAATACGAGTCTCCATAAGAGCTTCGCGGAAGCCGATGAGTTCGTCTACCGTGATGCCGCGCATCTGAAATGCGGTGAGCAGCGCAGCTATCTGTGCCTCGGGATACATCTCCCGGGTGATGTTGAGGAGTATCTGTTTGGTCTCCTCCGTGGTGAGCTCTTCGTGATTGAAGAGGCGGGATAATATTGTTTTCATGTGATGATAGTTATAAATTACTAATTATTATTTACTAATTACGGTTGAGCTTCTTCTGTCTTGAAACCAGGTCTTGCTGTGTCTCAAGCCAGGTCTCGCTGTGTCTCAAACCTGGTTTCACTGTGTCTCAAACATGGTCTTTCAGTCAGTCAAACCAGGCTTTTCAGTGACCCAAACCACGCACCTTATGAGTGCCGAGCTGCGTGGTTTCCCCCGTTGAAGTGTGTCATTTGCTCTGCTGAGGTGTGTCATTTGCCCCGCTGAGGTGTGCCATTTCAGACGCCGTTCAGCCAGTTGCTGATTATCTTTTTTCCGTCCGGTGTCAGCACCGACTCCGGATGAAACTGTATGCCTCGAATATCATATTTGCGATGTTTCAGCGCCATCACCTGACCTTCGTCGCTGACGGCCGTCACCACCAACTCCTCCGGAAGCCCTTGTGCGTCCACCACCCACGAGTGATACCGGCCTACGGACAGCACCTCCGGCAATCCCCGGAAAATATAGTCCGGTTCCACCACCCGCACCTCCGTCTGCACTCCATGAAACACCTCGCTCAGGTTGACGAGCTTTCCGCCGAACACCTCTCCGATAGCCTGCTCGCCCAAGCACACGCCGAGCATCGGTTTCTTCCATGCATACGTGCGGATGACCTCCGTCAGCAGTCCCGCTTCTTTGGGAATGCCGGGCCCCGGCGACAGAATGATTTTATCATATTTTTCCAACTCCTCCAACCGGAAACGGTCATTGCGCAACACGTCCACCTCTGCACCAAGCTCCTTCACCAGATGGGCAAGATTATAAGTGAAAGAGTCATAGTTGTCTATAATTACTGTCATATGATTTATGATTTTAGATTTCAGATTTATGATTTCAGATTTATGATTTCAGATACTTCATAGCAATGCCGCATGGCATAAATCTGAAATCTGAAATCTAAAATCATAAATTTTCTCACATTTTTTCTGCCATTACAATCGCCTTCTTCAGCGCTCCGAGTTTATTGTTCACCTCCTGCAACTCGTATTCATCATTACTCTTGGCAACGATGCCGCCTCCTGCTTGAAACCAAAGTATCCCGTTGCGACTGACGAACGTACGGATGGTTATCGCCTGATTAAGATTGCCGTTCAGTCCGATAAAACCGATGCATCCGCCGTAAGCGCCCCGGTTGTGCGGCTCCAACTCGCTGATGAGCTGCATGGCGCGCACCTTGGGAGCACCACTCAGTGTGCCTGCCGGAAACGTGTCGATGAACGCCTTGATGCTGTCCGCCTCCTCATTCAGCGTACCGCTGACACGGCTTACCAGGTGAATGACGTGGCTATAATACTGCATATCCTTGTAGAAATCCACCTTCACATCGTGGCAGTTCCGGCTCAGGTCGTTGCGGGCAAGGTCCACCAGCATCACGTGTTCCGCATTCTCCTTGGGGTCGTCGTGCAGATAGCGGGCGTTGACGGCATCCTGCTCCGGATTACCCGTGCGCTTCATAGTGCCCGCGATGGGGTCGATGTACGCATGTCTGCCCTCGATGTGGCAGTGTGTCTCGGGCGAAGAGCCGAAGATGCGGAAACCGCCGAAGTCGAAATAAAACAGATAAGGGGAGGGGTTGATGCTGCGCAGGGCGCGATACAGCTTGAAGTCGTCGCCCACAAAGCGCTGCTCGAAGCGTCGTGAAAGAACAATCTGGAAGACATCGCCCCGCAAGCAGCGCTCGATGCCCCGGCGGATGTTCGCCTTGTGCTCCTCGTCCGTCAGCGGAGAGGTCGTTTCGCCCACGGCGCGGAAGTCGTAGGCCGTGTAGTTGCGGTTGTGAATGGCTTTCTGCACCTTGTCCAGCTCGCTCGTCTCTCCGGGAGCCAGCATTTCGAGCAACATCATTTCGTTCTTGAAGTCGTTGAAAACAATCAGATACTTATATAATATGTATAGCATGTCCGGTGCATCGTTCGTTGCTTCGCGGCTGTCCTTCACGGGAACATTCTCGAAGTAGCGCACCGCATTGAAGGACGTGTATCCGTAGAGTCCGCAATAATCACTGTATTCGCCTTCCATGCGGAAGCGGTCGAGGAAGTCGCGCAACGCATTCTCCACCCGATACTCCTCCGTCACCGGATGCTCCTCGCGCGTCCCGTCGGGCAGGCGGAACACTGCCGTCCCGTGGTCGATGCCTACACTTGCCACCGGACAAAGTCCGATGAACGAACGGTTATTCTCGCTCCCGTGATAGTCGGAGCTTTCCATCAATGCACTCTGAGGAAAAATATCCCGCACTTTCAAGTAAGTGCTCACCGGTGTGTGCAAGTCCCCCAGCACCGTCCGGTAAACTGTTTGATAACCATATATTTTCATATCCAATAACTTATAACTTAAAACTCATAACTCAAATACGTCTCCATATCCTTATCTCCCCGTCCCGACACCGTCAGCACCACTACATCCTCCGGTTTGAACTTCATCTTCTCCAGCGCTCCCAGTGCATGCGCACTCTCCAGAGCCGGAATGATGCCTTCGAGTTTCGTCAGCTCGTAGGCGGCGCGTATCGCTTCGTCATCGTTCACGGAGAGGACGATAGCTCGCTTCTGCTGTGCCAGGTTGGCGTGCATGGGGCCGATGCCCGGATAATCCAGTCCGGCGGAAATGGAGTAAGGTTCCTCAATCTGCCCGTCCTCGTTCTGGATAACATAAGTGCGTGCACCGTGTATAATCCCCATCTTGCCCAGTGCGATGGTGGCGGCAGTCATTCCCGTCTCTATCCCCTTGCCACCGGCTTCGGCCAGCACTATCTGCACGCGGGCGTCGTCGATGTAATGGTAGATGGTTCCTGCCGCATTGCTTCCTCCGCCCACACAGGCTATGAGGTAATCGGGACAGTCGTGCCCTTCCTTTTCTTGCAACTGCTTCTTGATTTCTTCGCTGACGACCGACTGCAACCGCGCCACCATGTCGGGATACGGGTGCGGGCCTACGGTAGAGCCAATGATGTAGTAAGTGTCCGACGGATGACAGCACCAGTCGCGTATCGCCTCGTTGGTGGCATCCTTCAGCGTCATGTTTCCGCTGGTGACTGGCACCACCGTGGCGCCCAGCATCTTCATCTTCTCCACGTTGATGTGCTGGCGTTCCACGTCCGTCTTGCCCATGTAGACGATACACTCCATGTCCATCAGGGCGCATACGGTGGCGGTGGCCACTCCATGCTGTCCTGCGCCCGTTTCGGCAATGATGCGGTGCTTGCCCATGCGTCGTGCCAGCAAAATCTGTCCGATGGTGTTGTTAATCTTGTGTGCGCCGGTGTGGTTCAGGTCTTCCCGTTTCAGGTAAATCTTGCAACCGTACTTTTCCGACAGGCGGTGTGCGAGATAGAGTGGGGAAGGGCGTCCCACGTAGTCGCGCAGCAACTGGTCGTATTCGCGCTTGAAATCCTCGCTTTGCAGCACGTCAAGATACGTGTTCTGCAACTTTTCCACACACTCATGGAGTATCTCGGGGATGTATGCCCCGCCAAATTCTCCGTAATAACCTTCTTTGTCAACTAAGAAACTCATATTTTTAATTATTTTGAGTTAAATGATTTCACCACAGAGGACACAGAGTCCCACAGAGTTTTTTCTTTTTAAACCACAGATTACGCAGATTAACACAGATTTAATC
>JAJQAY010000071.1 GCA_021203515.1 Bacteroides sp.
CGCCGATAGAGAACCTACTAGACGTCACGCAGTTGAAGGTACTGGTGTTCAAAGTCAGCGGTTCCACCGAGACATTCGCCTATGAAGCTCCGCAGATAATTGCTACAAGTGGCAATAACTATACGGTTACCTTGCGCAAGAGCGTGCAGGGAGAAAGCTACCGGCTGGTTATCATTGCCAATGCAGGCGTCAAACTGCCTTTTATTCCGGAAGGTACAAGCAAAAGTGATGCTTTGAAGATGATTACTTTCAGTTGCAGCGGAGCATGGAATGCCACTAGTGACGCGAACTATGCGCTCATACCGATGTGGGGGGGGCGAAGAGTGCAAAGGTAATCAATGCAGCTACTACGCTGGACGGAGTTAGTTTGCTGCGTGTGTTGGCCCGTATTGATGTGGGATGTAAACTCAGTGGAGAAACGGCTACCGGACTAAATAACTTTATACTGAAAACTGTCAGCGTTTATCATACGAGGAATAAAGGATATGTGACTCCGGTAAACGGAGGAGTAATAAGCAGCAACGTAGTTACGTCCGTCTCCATTCCATCGGATGCCGGTACGAACGGAGCACTGACATATAGCTGCTCAGATGGTAAATCATTAATTCGAACCATTTATATAGCAGAAAAAGAACAAGGTACTAGCAGGGACAATAATATATGCCTCGTCATCGGAGGAACATATGCGACAAGTACAAATTATTACAGAGTTGACCTGACCAGCAATGGAAGCTATATTCCCATCAAAAGAGACTGCCGCTATGTAGTTAGCATAATTGCCGTCAATAATGCAGGATACACTACAGAGGCTGCAGCGCTTGCTGGTAACAAAACACTGACTGTAGCAACCAGTGTATCAGCACAGGCATGGGGAAGTGAAACAGCTGTAGGCTCAGGTACAATAACTATACTTTGAAACAACATGAAACCAACCATAAAAATCATATTCTATATAGTATTGACCGTGTTTGCAACCGGATGCAGTAAAAATGATACGGAAAATATTTCGGGAAACGATATACTCATTGACATAGAGGCTCCACGGATAAACGAATGGAGCATGCCGGATGATGTCGGCACACGTAACAGTGAAATAAACACTGCCGAACAAAAAAGGAGAAGATGGTCTGGATATGGCAGTAAAGATGCAGCCAGGTTCTGAAAAGACGACGACAGGCGAAGCTACCACCCGTTGGACGAACTTGGACGATAACATCACCTTTCAGGTGGTAGCATACAAATGTGAGAGTGCTGCGAAAATTTCCACATCGAATTATGCCGGATATGGAAACTACAAACTGTCGGGCAGCAGTGTACAGACGATTACAAGCCTGACGCTCCCCACCATAGGAACCTATACATTTATCTGCTATTCTTACGGAACTACGACAACCATACCTGCCTTCAGCAATAGCACTACAAGTGTATCGGCTACAAACGGACAGAACTTTATGGCCTGCTTAAAACCTAATGTTGTGATTGATAATATAGGAAGCAAGTGCACCTTGAGCAATATTGTTTTCAACCACCAATGTGCACAATATAGAATACAAGCAAAGGCCCAAACCGGAAGGATGGGGAATATTACAGCATGTTCAGCAGTATTAACATCGCCAAGCAATAGTGCTACTTATTCGTTTACAAACAGTAATTTTACGCCTGATGCCACTTCTTCAGCATTGAGCATTACATGGAGCGACCCTAATGGAATGAACGTATATAGTAATTACATATACCTGCTTCCGCTATCTTCCAAAGCATTAACAATAAAAATGTTATCTACTATTGGGGGAAGAGCTTATGCTAATAAGAGCATTACTCTTTCCGGAACTACCTTCCAATCTAATGGAATATATCATAGTGATATATCTTTTACAACGACAGAAGGCTATATTGTAGGTGGTTGTATGTGGGCAAACGGCAATCTGTATTATTCATCGGGAAAATATTATTTTTATTCCAATACAATGGATTGTAGTAAAGCAGATAATGCTTCCGACTATTTTACATACAATAATCCACTACCCAATAATTCCACTATATATACAAGTTGGGACGACAATAGAGGCCCATGTAGAAGAGTTGAAACAGCAAAAGATACATGGAAAACACCTACAGTGGATGAATGCGTAGCTTTAGTTTATTCAAAAGCTGTCATAGGAGCAGACCGTACTAATTATGGCGGTATCTTAGATCTCCCCTTTGGTAGCTTTATGAGATTTACTACCGGACATCCTCATGAATCCGGTTACAATCATGTAGGCTATTATTTATGTACAACATATGGCCAATGCCTCCTAAACGATGGTATTGACAAAGTTTCTACAGAATTTGCCTATCCTATCCGATGCGTAAGAATTTAGTAAGCCATCATTGACTCTATTTTGAATGCCATCGCTTAAAGAAATACCGGCAGCAATGAGGATGTTTTCTTCTTCCTCGGCACAGGCTCCCGGTTGACTGAGCATCGCGACGAGGATGCGACATCACTGTCCGATGCGTTTTGTTTGTTTGCGAGCCTCTTTATCCCAAGCGAGGGACGAAGAGGCTCTCTTGGTAAATCTTCCCTTACTTGTTTGAAAGGGAGGATTTTTTTTATTATCTTTGAAGCAGTTAAAAAACACACGCTATGAAGAAATATCTTAAAACCGATGAATGGAGTATTGTCGAAGATAGTTTTCATGCCGACCGCCTGCGGATGTCGGAAAGTATATTCAGCCTGGGGAACGGGCGGTTCGGGCAACGGGGGAATTTTGAAGAGCCTTACAGCAGCAACAGCTATCGGGGGTCGTTTGTAGCCGGTGTTACTTTTTGGGACAAGACGCGTGTGGGATGGTGGAAAAACGGATTTCCCCAATATTATACACGCATACCCAAAGCTGCCGACTGGAGCCACATCAGCCTCCGCCTGATTAACGAGGAACTGGACTTGGCGCAATGGGACGTCGGCAGTTTCAACCGAAGACTGGACATGAAGGCGGGTATCTCCTACCGCGACATGGAAGTGACTTCTCCACGGGGCAACCAACTACGCCTGCACGTGGAGCACATCGCAGATATGGCCCACCCCAACCTTTGCCTCATCAAATACTGTGTCACTTCGATGAATTACACCGGCAGAGTCTCTCTTGTTCCTATCCTTGACGGGTGCGTGGCGAATGACACCGAACAACCGGAAAAGGTATGGAATATCCTGCGGTCGGGTGTTGCGGGCGACTGCGCTTATCTCTGGACGCAAACCCGACGGGAAGATGCGCACGTGTGCTACGCCATAACCTACCAATTCTTCAAAAACAATAAAGAGACCGACGCCAATCCGATACGGATAGAGAAAGACAAGCAGACGGGCTTCAGCGTGGGTGCTGATGTGAAGCCAGGTGATACGGTGACGCTCATCAAATATACCACCATCACGTCTTCACTTTACTACGACCGCCAGGATATAGCAGAGCAGTCCATCCGCGAAGCCCGTGAAGCGAAAGCCATCGGTTGGGACACGCTGGTGGAAGAGCACCGGCAAGCATGGCAGAAGATTTGGGATGAAACCGACGTCGTGATTGAGGGCGACCCGGAAGCGCAGCAAGGCATCCGCTACAACATTTTCCAGCTATACCAGACCTACCGGGGGGATGACCCTCGCCTGAATATCGGCCCCAAAGGCTTCACCGGAGAGAAATACGGAGGAAATACGTACTGGAATACCGAACTGTGCTGCGTGCCGTTCTTCCTGCTGTCTACCCCGCAGGAGATTGTGAAAAACCTGTTGATGTATCGCTACAACCAACTGCCCAAAGCGATTGAGAATGCCAGGAAGCTGGGTTTCAGCAATGGCGCCGCCCTCTTTCCGCAGGTAACCAATAATGGCGAAGAATGCCACAGCGAATGGGAAATCACTTTTGAAGAGATACATCGGAACAATATCATCGTCTACGCCATTACGCAACACGCTGTAATGACGGGCACGCTTGCTTACATCGCCCGCTACGGTCTGGAAGTGATGATAGCCATCTGCCGTTTCTGGAGTCAGCGGGTTTCTTTTTCGCAACCCAAGCAGAAGTACGTGATACTGGGGGTGACCGGACCGGACGAATATGAAAACAATGTGGACAACAATTGGTACACAAACTACTCTTGCATGCGCTGCCTGCAGATGACGTTGGATTGTCTGGAAGCCGTTGCACAACAATATCCGGACGACTACGCACGCGTGCGCCGCGTCACCAACCTGAACCAGACGGAAGAGAGCAAGCAGTGGCGGGACATCATTGAGCGGATGTACCTGCCGGAAGACAAGGAACGGGGTATTTTCGTCCAGAACGACGGCTACATGGACAAAGTGCTGCAAAGCACAGATGCCATCCCTGCCGGAGAGCGTCCCATCAACCAATATTGGTCGTGGGACCGCATACTGCGTTCCTGCTACATCAAGCAGAGCGATGTGTTGCTGGGGTTTTACCTCTATTATTTCGACTTCGACACCGACATCATCCGCCGCAATTTTGAATTCTACGAGCCTATGACGGTGCACGAGTCTTCCCTCTCCCCGCACATCCACTCCATACTCGCGGCACGCATCGGCAAGGTGGAGAAGGCATACCAACTCTTCATGCACGCCACCCGCCTCGACCTGGACGACTATAACAATGAGACGGAACAAGGTCTGCACATCACCAGCATGGCGGGCTCGTGGCTGGCAATTGTGCGCGGCTTTGCCGGATTGCAGACACACGACAACAGGCTGAGGTTCTCTCCTGTCCTGCCGCAAAAGTGGAGCAGTTACTCCTTCAAGGTGAATTATCAGGGGCATACTCTCCTGATACGAGTGGGGAAAGAAATAAAAATTTCACTTATTACGGGGGACGAACTGAACATACAAGTCTATCAAAGCGTTTATAAATTGAGACTAGGAACAGACTTGACTTTAAATATAGCTGATTAAAGCAAAACAGCGTAACCAAACAGCATTACCAAGAAACCGGGAAAACACTCTACCTGTTTTTCCGGTTTCGCATTTTTATACCTAAACCAGAATGAATAGTTACAAAGTATCACCCACGAAGAAGAGGGTTCTCTTCGCCTTTGTCACGGCAGTGCTTGCCATGTCGTGCAGTCAAAAGAAAGAGTATGACACTCCCGTCCGACCGGTAAAAACCACTACGGTCAGTTCGCAATCGGTTATCCGGAAGGATTTCTCGGGCATGGTGGAGGCGGTGGAGTATGTGAAGCTTGCTTTCCGCGTGAACGGACAGATAGTGGACTTGCCGGTGGTGGAGGGGCAACGGGTCAGGAAAGGGCAATTGATTGCGGCCATCGACCCGCGGGACATCGCCCTGCAATATGCTGCCGACCGGGCGGCGTATGAGACGGCAACGGCACAGGTGGAGCGCAACAAGCGCTTGCTGGGGCGTCAGGCAATCTCTGTGCAGGAGTACGAAATCAGCATGGCTAATTATCAGAAGGCTAAGTCGGCCTATGAATTGTCTACCAATAATCTGCGGGATACGAAGCTGACGGCTCCGTTCGACGGGTCTATCGAGAAGCGTCTGGTGGAGAATTATCAGCGTATCAACTCGGGAGAGGGCATTGTGCAGTTGGTGAATACGCAGAAATTGCGCATCAAGTTCACGGTGCCCGATGACTATCTGTATCTGCTGCGTGCGCAGGATGCTACCTATCACGTCATTTTCGACTCTTATCCGGAGAAGATGTTTCATGCCAAATTGGAGGAATATCTCGACATATCTACGGACGGCACAGGTATTCCGGTCACGATTACGATTGACGACACGGGGTTCAACCGGTCTGTATATGATGTGAAGCCGGGTTTTATCTGCAAGATAAAACTGGCATCAGACGTAGGGCCTTTCCTGGAAGAGAAGTTGATGAATGTGCCGCTAAGTGCGGTGTTTGGTGAGAGTGGGAATAAGGAGACGTACGTGTGGGTGGTGAAGGACGGACGGGTCGGCCGCCGCGAAGTGACGGTCTACTCTCCTACCGGCGAGGCAAATGTGCTTATCTCCAAAGGACTGGAACCGGGAGAGACGATTGTGATTGCAGGGGTGTATCAGTTGACGGAGGGGGGGAAAGGGTGAAGGTACTGAATTAAAAGAAACATTATGAACTTAGCCAAATATTCATTAGACAATACAAAGATTATCTATTTCTTCCTGGCTGTGCTGCTTATCGGAGGTATATTTTCCTTCGGGCAGTTGGGAAAGAAGGAGGATGCGCCTTTCGTCATCAAGTCGGCGGTCATCATGACACGCTATCCGGGTGCGGAGCCGACCGAGGTGGAACGGCTCATCACCGAACCGATTTCGCGCGAGATACAGTCGATGAGTGGGGTGTACAAGATTAAGTCGGAGTCACAGTACGGGCTGTCGAAGATTACTTTCGAGTTGCAACCCTCACTCCCGGCAGACGTCATTCCGCAGAAGTGGGACGAGCTGAGGCGCAAAGTGCTGAACATACAGCTGCAACTACCTGCCGGGGCCTCCACTCCGACCGTATCGGACGACTTCGGGGATGTCTTCGGCATCTACTACGGGCTGGTGGGCGACGACGGTTTCTCCTACGAAGAAATGCGGGACTGGGCGGAGCGCATCAAGACGCAAGTCATCACTGCCGACGGTGTGATGAAGGTCGCTCTGTTCGGCACGCAGACGGAGGTGGTCAATCTGTTTATCTCCGTAAACAAGCTGGCGGGAATGGGCATCGACCCGAAGCAATTGTCCGGCTTGCTGACGTCGCAGAACCAGATTATCAATACCGGTGAAATCAGTGCGGGCGAACAGCAACTACGCATCGTTGCCAATGGCACGTATACTACGGTGGACGATATTCGAAACCAGATTATCACAACTTCCGGCGGACAAGTCAAGCTGGGGGACATCGCCCGGATTGAAACGGGCTATATGGACCCGCCCGGCACCATCATGCATGTGAACGGGAAACGTGCCATAGGTATCGGCGTATCTACCGGCCCTCAGAAGGATGTGGTGAGAACCGGTGAATTGGTAGATAAGAAACTGGCGGAATTGCTGCCACTCATCCCCGTGGGGCTGGAACTGGAAAGCCTCTATCCGGAGAATGTCATCGCCCGGGAGGCGAACAACGGCTTCATCATTAACTTGATAGAGTCTATTCTGATTGTAATTGTCATCATCATGCTGGTGATGGGGATGCGTGCCGGTGTGCTGATAGGTTCCTCGCTGATATTCTCTATCGGGGGGGGGACGCTGCTCATCATGTCGTTTATGGGCGTGGGGCTGAACCGGACTTCGCTGGCGGGCTTCATCATTGCGATGGGGATGTTGGTGGATAACGCCATTGTAGTGACGGACAATGCGCAGATAGCCATTGCGCGCGGAGTGGATCGGCGTCGGGCGCTGATAGACGGTGCCACCGGCCCGCAATGGGGATTGCTGGGGGCTACTTTCATTGCCATCTGTTCCTTTCTGCCGCTATATCTCGCTCCCTCCTCCGTTGCCAAAATCGTGAAACCACTGTTTGTGGTGCTCGCCATTTCCCTGGGACTGAGTTGGGTGCTGGCGCTGACACAGACGACGACTTTCGGCAACTTCATCCTGAAGGCCAAAGCCAGCGACGGGGTAAAAGACCCGTATGACAAGCCTTTCTATCATAAGTTCGCCTCCATCCTCAGCGTGCTGATACGGAGGAAGGTGCTGACGCTGACGGTTGCGTTCGGCCTTTTTGTCGTCTCCCTCATCGTCATGGGACTGATGCCGCAGAATTTCTTCCCCTCGCTGGACAAGCCTTACTTCCGTGCCGATGTGTTCTATCCGGACGGATACGGCATCCGCGAAGTGGAGAAGGAGATGAAAACGGTGGAGGCGCATCTGATGGCGCAACCGGAGGTGAAACGTGTGTCCGTCACTTTCGGAAGTACGCCGCTGCGCTACTATCTGGCATCTACTTCCGTAGGGCCGAAGCCGAACTTTGCCAATCTGTTGGTGGAACTGACGGACAGTAAATACACGAAAACGTATGAGGAGAACTTCGACGCGTATATGAAAGCCAATTACCCCAATGCCATCACCCGCACCACGCTGTTCAAGCTATCGCCTGCCGTGGATGCCGCCATCGAAATCGGGTTCATCGGAAACAATGTGGACACGCTAGTGATGCTGACCGACCGGGCGCTGGAAATCATGCACCGGGATAACGACCTCATCAACGTGCGCAATTCGTGGGGGAACAAGGTGCCGATATGGAAACCGGTGTACAGCCAGGAGCGCGCGCAGCCGCTGGGTGTGTCGCGGCAGAGCATGGCGCAAAGCATCCAAATCGGTACCAGTGGAATGACGCTGGGCGAGTATCGCAAAGGCGACCAAGTGCTGCCCATCTTGCTGAAAGATAATACGATTGACTCCCTGCACATCAACGACCTGCGCACGCTGCCCGTGTTCGGCACTGCTCGCGAGACGACGACGCTGGAGCAGGTGGTCAGTGAGTTCGACTATCAATATAAGTTCTCGAACGTGAAGGATTATAACCGCCAGATGGTGATGATGGCGCAAGCCGACCAACGGCGCGGGGTAAATGCCATTGCTGCCTTCAACCGTCTGTGGAAGCAGGTGCAAGAGGAGATTGCGGTGCCCGAGGGGTACACCATGAAGTACTTTGGCGAACAGGAGAGCCAGGCGGAGTCGAACGCGGCTTTGGCGGCGAATATGCCGCTGACGTTCTTCCTGATGTTCGTCACGCTGCTGTTCCTGTTTCGCACGTACCGCAAGCCGATTGTGATACTGCTGATGCTGCCGCTAATCTTTATCGGGATTGTCCTGGGGCTGCTGGTTCTGGGCAAGTCGTTCGACCTCTTCGCCATACTCGGTTTGTTGGGATTGATAGGTATGAATATCAAGAATGCAATCGTACTGGTGGAGCAGATTGATACGGAAATGGCGGCGGGCAAGGCACCGCGCGAAGCGGTTATCTCGGCCACGACTACCCGTATCGTTCCGGTGGCTATGGCATCCGGGACAACCATTCTAGGCATGCTGCCGTTGCTGTTCGATGTCATGTTCGGCGGAATGGCGGCAACGATTATGGGAGGGTTGTTGGTGGCTTCGGCGCTGACGCTGTTTGTGCTGCCGGTGGCGTTCTGTGCGATACATAAGATTAAAGGATAAATGGGAATTTAGCGCGCGCAAACGCGATTTAGTTATGAGTTATAAGTGATGAGTTATTTGTTTGTAATAACGCTACTTTATCTACCAAGCAGGAGGAGGAGAATTAAGATAGTATTGTTATCATACCGAAAGGGAATGCATCAACAAATAACTCATAACTTATAACTCATAACTTTTAGCGGCTCCGCCGCTAAATTATCATTTACTAAAACAAATAATACATATAGAGATGAGAAATATTATATTCATAACACTCTCCTGCTGCTCCTTGAACATCGGAGCCCAGCAACAGCACCTAAGCCCCGAAACCTACCGCGACAAGGTGGAAGCCTACAGCCAGGTCTTGAAGCAGCAACACCTGAAATCTATCGCCAGCACCGAAGCGCGCAAGATTGCCTCTACCGGGCTTCTGCCCCAGATAGACATCACCGCCGAAGGCACCGCCAACCTCAACCATCTGGACCAATGGAACAGTCCGCAAGGCGATTACCGCCCTTATACCTACCAGGCCCTTGCCACGCTGACACAGCCCCTTTATACGGGCGGCTCACTGATAGCGCAGAAGCAGATAGCCAAGTCCGATGAGGTACTGGAGCAGCTGACGACCGAGTTGACACTCGACCAAATCCATTATCAAAGCGATGCCGTCTATTGGAACGCATCGGCAGCCCGCGCCGCGCTCGAAGCGGCAGCAGCCTTTCAGGAGATTATCAGGAAGCAGTACGACATTATCCAAGACCGCTTCAACGACAGTGCCATCAGCCGCACGGACCTCCTGATGATTTCCACCCGCCGCAAGGAAGCCGAACTGCAATACATCAAGGCCCGGCAGAACCACACCCTCGCCTTGCAAAAGCTCAACATCCTGATGGGCATACAGCCCGATGCCCCGTAGACAGCCTCTACAGCATCGACACTGCCGACCGCCCCGTCCTTCCGCTTAGTCTGGACGAGGTGCTGTCGCGTCGTTCCGACTACGTCAGTACCGCCGTCAACATAGCCCGCAGCGAAGCACAACGTCGTGCCGCCCTCAGCCGCTACAACCCGCAGGTCAGCATGTTCCTCGCCACCGGCTGGGATACGGGCATCGCCTATATGGGGCAGGATGTCCCCCACACGCCTGTTGCCGGGGTCAACGTCAGCATTCCTATTTTCCGTTGGGGTGCCCGTTTCAAGACCAGCCGCCAACAGAAGGCGTACATCGGTATACAGAAGTTGCAACAGAGCTATCTGACAGATAATATACAGGAAGAACTTTCCGCCGCCCTCACCAAACTGACCGAGACCGCCGAACAAGTGAAAACCGCCCGTGAGAACCTGACACTCGCCCAGGAGAACCTCGACCTCGTCACCTTCTCCTACAATGAAGGGCGTTCCAACATGGTCGATGTCCTCTCTGCCCAACTCTCGTGGACGCAGGCGCAGACAAACTTAATCAATGCGCATCTGGCGGCCAAAATGGCGTTGGCGGAATATAGGAAGGTTATCAGCGAATAAGAAAAAAGCCTTTCCACCACAGATTACACGGATTAACACAGATTATTCCCATGAAAAACGCAGATTAACACAGATTATCGCAAAGAAAATTCTGTTATAAATAATCTGCGATAATCTGTGTTAATCTGCGTTTCTTCTATTTTTCCTCTTAAATCTGTGTTAATCTGTGTAATCTGTGGTGAACTACTTCGTAGCTTCTTATCCGAGGAACGAAATCAGCACACCCGCCGCAACGGCCGAACCGATAACACCGGAGATATTGCTGGACATACAGTAATTGAGCACATGGTTCTTCGGATCGTACTTTGTCGCAATGTCATTGCATACGCGGCTTGCCATCGGCACAGCACTCAGTCCAGTTGCCCCAATCAGCGGATTAATCTTCTTCTTGCTGAACAAGTTGAACAGCTTCACGAAGAAGATGCCGCCCGTGATGGACAATGCAAATGCAAGGAAACCGCCGATTACGATGCCAATAGTCGTCCAATTGAGGAACGCCTCGCTCGTCATCGTGGCGCCCACACTCAGTCCGAGGAAGATAGTGGCTGCATTCATAATGCTGTTGGCTGCTGCATCAAACAGTCGGCTGGTATCAGCACCGATTTCCTTAATCAGGTTACCGAACATCAGCATACCAATCAAGGGCACAGCCGTGGGCACGAAGAGCGCTACCACCGTAGTCACCGCAATCGGGAAGATAATCTTCAGCACCCGCAGGTTCTTTATCTCCGTCTTCGACGGGTAGAGCTTCTCCTGCTCCTTCATGTTAATCATCAGCTCCTTCTTCGTGCAGAACAGTTTCACCACCATAGGGATAATCACCGGCACCAACGCCATGTACGAGTATGCCGCAATGGCAATCGGGCCCAACAAGTGGGGAGCCAGCTTGATAGTGGTGAAGATGGCGGTCGGGCCGTCGGCACCACCGATGATGCCCAGTGCACCGGCTTCCTTCGGGGTGAAGCCCATCAGCACGGCACATAGCAGTACGGTAAAGATGCCCAACTGTGCCGCCGCACCGAAGATGGAGAGCCGCAAGTTGCGAAGCATCGGGCCGAAGTCGGTCAGCGCACCCACACCCATGAAGATGATGGGCGGCAGGAAGCCGGTCTTAATCAGCGTATAGTAGATGAAGTTCATCAGTCCGAGGTCGTGTGCAATCTCGTGCAACGGCATTTCCCAGATGTTCTTCAATACCCCGTTCACCAGTACCATTCCGTTTTCATCCGCCTGAATTACCCCCATGTCGCCACCGGGGGAGTTGGCAATGAGCACACCGAAAGCGATGGGAACCAGCAGCAGCGGTTCGTAGCGCTTCTTGATGCCCAGATAGAGCAGGATGAAAGCGATGGCATACATCACGAGGAACGACGGGTCGGCAATGATATTGCTGAACGCCGTCGTGTCGTAGAGTCTTTCAAATATTTCTTTCATCGCCTTATCCTATCTTCATTAATACATCATCTTCTGATACGGAGTCGCCCGGGTTGACGCAAATGGCGGTCACCGTTCCGGCAAAGTCGGCGCGGATGGCATTGTACGTCTTCATGGCTTCGACATAGCAGAGGAGGTCGCCCTTCTCCACCTTATCGCCCACCTTCAGCGGGGTTTCCTGAGCGTTCTTGGTCAGGAAGAACTTGCCTTCGAGGGGTGCGGGCACGTCTTGTCCTTCGCCTACGGGAGGAGCAGTCACCTTTTCAGTGGCCGAGGTGGGCAGGTCGATGTCGCCGTAAGCCACCGTCACGCGGTAAGCCTGACCGTCCACCTGCACGGTGAGGGTCTTGGGTTTGGCGTCTTCCAGCGGAGACTTGTTGAGTTCGGCTTTCTTCTTCTCCACGTCTTCGAGGAAGTCTTGCTTGGCTTTACCACTCTTGTAGGCCTCGTATTGTGCGGGGTGCATGGCGTATTCGAAGAGCTCTTCATCGTCTTCGCCAAGTTCCCACTTGTTCTCTTTCATGAGTTTGCGATACTTGTCCAACGCATCGGGATAGTTGTCTTGCGGGTTGCCGTTGAAGAACTTACGTCCTTCGCGCTCTGCCTTCTCGATGATTTCTGGAGCCAACTCGCCCGGCAGCTTACCGGCCTTGCCCAGCAGCATGTCCCAGATGTCGTCGGCAATCATGCCCCAACGCTCTTTGCCCTTCTCCATCGCGATGACGTTCATCATGGAGAGGTTCTTGACGTACTGGCTGAACGGAGTCACCAACGGGGGATAACCGACGCGCGGCCATACGTAAGCCACTTCGTTGAAGAGCTTGATGAGCAACTGGTCTTGCGTCATGAACGGCAGGTTGCGTTTTGCCTTGTACTTGTTGATGGACTCCAGGTTAGACTCCAGGTCCGCCATCAGGCTACCCATCATGCCGCCAGGCAGTCCCGGACCTATCAGCAGGGAGTTCATCAAGCGGTTTTTCGGGCTGATGTACAGACCGAGGAAGTCGTCCATAAACTCCTGGATGAGGGCGCGCACCTTCATGTACGCTTCCATATTGACTTCGGAGACTTGGAAGCCAGCATCTTTCAGCATCGCTTGTACGCTGAGCAAATCGGCGTGTCCCGTACCCCATGAAAGCGGCTCCATACCTACGTCGATGTAGTCGCAACCCGCTTCGCAGACTTCGAGAACGCTTGCCATGTTGAAGCCGGGGCCTGCATGGCTATGATATTGGATAGGTATTTCGGGATGTGCCGCCTTGATATTGGCAACAATCTTGCCCAGAGAAACCGGACGTCCGATGCCTGCCATATCCTTGATACAGATTTCGTCGGCACCCAACTTAATGAGTTTCAACGCCATATCGGTGTAATACTCTACCGTGTGGATGGGCGAATGGGTGATGCAAAGCGAGCATTGAGAAATCATTCCCGCCTCTTTGGCATAGGTGATGGACGGGGCGATGTTGCGCACGTCGTTCAGTCCGCAGAAAGTACGTGTAATATCTGTGCCTTGCGCCTTCTTTACTTTGTAGAACAGCTTGCGCACGTCGGCAGGGACGGGGCTCATGCGGAGACCATTCAGCGCGCGGTCCAACATGTGGGTTTGGATGCCGGCTGCATGGAACGGCTTCGTCCACTCGCGCACGGCTTTATTCGGATTTTCCCCAGACAGCAGGTTTACTTGTTCAAAACCTCCGCCATTGGTTTCCACGCGTGCAAAACATCCCATCTCGATGATGGCGGGAGCTACTTTTACCAACTGGTCTACATGGGGTACGTATTTTCCGGCACTCTGCCATATATCCCTGAACACCAGGCTGAACTTAATTTCTTTTTTCATACTAACTTATTCAGTGTGTGTTTATATTTGATTATTATTTCAGATTTTCTCTATCTTCGCTACTTTACCCTTGCCTTGCGTCACCACCGTTACGGCAGCACTGATAGCAGCCAGGATGTTTCCGGGAATAGCAGCCGGCCCGCTTGCCGCAGGTTTGGCAGCCGCCGCTTCTTCGGGCGCATACTTATTCACCAGTGCAATTAAACCTTTCCCCAAGTAGATTACAATCAGCAGGATGGCGAAGACGGTCGCCATTCCCACTACCATCAGCAGAAGCGCTGTATTCAAGTTTTCCATATTATAAATTATTAGTTATTTAGCCGGTTTTGCAAAAAATCGTTCGAAATTAGCGATAATTGGTGAAAAAACAGGGCTGAATAGTTATAAAATATGCTAAAATGAAAAGTTCCCATACCACCCGAGGCGGTACGGGAACTCTTCAATTACAAACAAATATCAACTTACCTTGAAGTTGCAGGAGATTATCCTAACGGATTTTCCTCTTGGTCGTCGTCGCCACCGGCACCGCCCTGGTTGCCGGAGTCGCTACCGCCTTGATCAGTAGAAGTGACGCTTTTGCCCCACTCTTCCCAAGAAACAATAGTATTAACCATGCTTCGAGTAGTCACTTGGCGTCCACTATTACGCCCTACTTCGGGAATGAAGCGAACGCGAACCCCGTTGATTTGTGAAGCGCTGACCTCTTCGGCCGTCTTCACGCCTTTTTTGTAGCAGAAGCCGTATAATAGAAGGTGCCCACACCGTCTATTTTCACCGTACGCCCATTTCCCATATAGTTGCTCAATACGCGACCTAAATTCTCCATCACTGCATACGTATCACCGCGAGTTACCGTGGAAAGAGCAGACAATTCATCCGCCACTTCACGCGTAGTTACCGGTTTAAGCACCGTTACAGACTGAGGATACCACAAGTTGTTTACTTTCTTTTGAATTCTTTTAAAAAATGCCATAATCGTAAAGTTTTAAATGTTTAATTAATAATGTATATATAATCTCTTTATCTCACCCGAGAAGCTGTAGTTTTCATCGTGAGGCCTCAACGATTAAGCCATTCGCTTTTCTCAAATTCGATGTTGCAAAGTTAGGGCGGGATGCAAGGGAAAACAAGAAAATGGCATCTACAACTATTTTCGTCAAAACACTAATAAACAACGGATTACGAACAATTCATCTCTACAAGGAAGAAAAGGAGATGAAACATAGAAAAGAAGAATGCTATGGTAAACTCTACAGAAAGAACACCTAAGTATCTGATAATGAATACACCGATTTTGACCAGTCTCTACAATATACAGATTTAAGAACAGACTGAAACATCAGTAAAAGAATAAATCTGGAACAACAGAAAAATAAGAGAAACATATAACAAACGGTAAGGAGAACAACAGAAATAACAAATTTTTACCACAAAAATCTGTCTGCTTTCAGAGAAAGTCCATCCAACTCATATCCCGCCCAGAAGCACTTCTGAGCAGGGGTATAATCAGTATACGACTGAATAGGGTTCAGTATACGAGTGAATGCCATTCAGTCGTATACTGAATGAGGTTCAAGTTATGCCTCAATATGTATCACTCCTAAAAAGCACCTCCAAGACCGTGGCAACAAGAGGTATTTAATCAACATATTTCGCAAGAAGTACACAATTCAGCGGCAATCTTTCCACTCATCCACATACAGAGGCTTGCTGTTTTCATATACCTCCCTCAGCAAGTTCTCACAATCTTCCTCCCGGAGGTGGATTTTCCTTCCTACCAGTATCATGTCCTCCCAAGTGGGATACCCCTTGGAATTGACAGAAGTCGCATGCTCGCCATTGTATCCTTCGCTGCACAATGTTAGGTCATAGGCAGGAGCAAGGCTCCACTTCCCGTTCTCACAAAGATAAGAGAAGTTCTTGCAGTGGTCATCCTTGTTGCCCGTAAAGTAATTGAAGGCCATACGCCGATACATCTCTTTGACGGCAGCCTCACTCTTGGTCAGATAGCCGGTCAAAGCTAACAGATTGGCATAGTCGAGCGTGGGATTGGCGAGCGATAGGCACAGCATACCACCTGCGGTCAATACATGCAGCCGTTTTCCGTCTTTGATGTCAAACCGCTTGCAAGCAAAGTACTTTCCATTTACCAGTTTGAAGTCGGACACGTCGATGCCGCATTGCCGGGCTACTTCATTGTACCGGTACTCCACCTTCCCCATATCTTTCGGGTCATATGTATGCCTGAACTTCAGCAACCAATGCCCTTCTGCATCTTCAAAAACCACCTTGGGGCGGCAGCCGCCACTATTCTGACTATTGAAATAAAGCAACGAGGCATCTTCCGTATTCTTCTCGCCCAATACTTCGAGCGCTTTCTGTTGAAGCAAATCGAAATCGGTCGTGCCCGCGGGTTCTTCCATCACCGTTTCCGGCTCATACCTCAATGCGCCCATGCCACTGCTGCCAACAATGCTAAGTCTGTCTAAAACAGTCAGGTTGAAATCGTTGATGCCATTGCGGAGCAAGACTTTGTGAAGAAAGATAACGCCCATAACCATCCGGCAGGCTGTCTTCGAAGACACCAAAATTGCCGATGAAAGGCTGATGCTTGGCTATAAACACTCCTTTCTTCAGAGGAAGTTCCAAAGATGAAATAGAAAATCCGCTTGCAAGCCAATCGGCATCATACTGGAATGTGCACAGTTTATTGTCAGCAGTGAGCGTCAAGTCACCCACTTTCCTGTCCCGATGATAGACTACCAATTTCTCTACTTTTTTTCATTTGCGTGCACGTTTCTTGTTCATATTCTGCTTGATAATCTCCAGTTCTTCCAATGTATCATACTTCTGCTGCACGAAAAGGTTCTTCATCTCGGCAGAGTAACCCAGACACATGGCAATCTTTATCAGATTTTGCAGGGAGATGAGATGATAATTTTCAAACCTGACGATATTGGCCAAGGCAACCCCGCTTTCCTTTGCCAACATTTCACGGGATATATTGCGCTCTACTCTTCTGCACCGCATGTCGCGGGCAATTTTCTCAGCTATATCTTCCTCATTCTCGAGTGTATAGCTGAATACTTCATCTAATATATTATCGCTTATAGCCATTACGCATTTATTACATATAATATTTTATATGTAACAAAGATAGCCGTTTGTTTTGAATTATATAAATCGCATCATTTAAAACATCTGCAAAGAGGGAGTTTAGCAGTTCCACACAAACATATCCACCGTTTCCCCGTTTCGGAACAGTGCTTCGTCCGTCTGCATCAGCCGTTTTTTTTCAACCGGAACTTCTGTTGCGACACGGAGGCGGGAGACACGGCGATGAGCGTGGCTATCTGTGCGTTCGTAAAACGCAGGCGCGTCAGTAGGCAGAGTTGCAGGTCGGCGGGGGGGTGTGAGCTGAGGGAAACGGGTGGTGAGGCGCTGGGTGAAGTGGTTGTACACGCGGTCGGTGAATTGCTGCAGGTGCTCCCAGGTGTCATCTGTCAGGAACTTGGGCTGATGGCGCAGGCTTTCTACCGTGTCGTCGCGGTCTATCAGGGTGGAGGTGAGGGTTTGCACTTGCTCGTCCAGCAGGTGGATGCGGTCGTTTTGTTCCTTTATGCGTTCTACTTCGCGGGGGATGGGGTGCTTTTCGTACTCCTTGAGGCGCAGGCGGAGGGAGTCGTTCTCGCTATGAAGGGAGTGACCGTGGTTTATGAGGTTCACGAGCGAACGGCTCACTTCTTCGCGTTCCTCGTCCGTCATTGACATTTCGCCCAGACACTCCTCCAACTCTGCCCGTTCGAGTTCGTTGTTGTGCAGGCGCTGTTCGTTCTCGCTCAGGTCGATGAGGTAGCGGCGATGCTTGCGGTCGGTAGAGAACTTGATGTCTTTGATGGACAGCCAGACGTTCAGGCCTATCATCAGGGCGGTAAAGGCTCCCCAAAGAAATCGTTTCTGTTCGTCGGCAGGCATCAGTCGGATACGCTTACCGCCGGAGAGTTCTTTCACTTGGTTGTATTCGCGATGCAGGTCGGACAGCAGACGGGCGGCATGGGCACTGTCGGCAGCACCGGTTTGCACCAGCGAGTCGGCACGGACGAGGGATTGTTCATAGGTCAACAGGGTTTTGTCGGCAGGGGCGGCACAGGCGGTCAGTGCCAGGAGAAGGGCAAGAAATAGGAAACGCACGATTATCTTCATCAGTAGGTATATACTTGTTACGGGGCGCAAAGGTAGTGTTTAAAATGCAAAGGGAGGAAGGAAAGGCGCAAAGTTTTTTATCCTTTGCGCCTCTCCATCCACGTATTTTTCTCTTATGATTGCAATCTTAGAACTCGCTCGTAAAGTGGAACTTGATGTTCTTGAAATCCATCTGCGCCATCTGCAGCACATACCCGCTATCGGCAAGGAACACATCCCTACCCTCGCGGTCCTTAGCCATGTACTGATACTTGCGCTTCTTGAACGCCTCCAGCTCTGCCGGGTCATCGCTCTCAATCCAGCAAGCCTTATACAAGCTGAGTGGTTCCCAACGGCACTTCGCACTGCATTCATTCTCCAGATGATACTGTATGACCTCGAACTGCAACTGCCCTACCGTACCGATAATCTTGCGCCCGTTGAACTGGTTGACAAACAACTGCGCCACACCTTCGTCCATCAACTGGTCGATACCCTTGGCTAGTTGCTTCTGCTTCATCGGGTCGGCATTCTCGATATACTTGAACATCTCCGGCGAGAAGCTCGGCAACCCGCGGAAGTGAAGCATCTCGCCCTCCGTCAGCGTATCGCCAATCTTGAAAGTACCGTTATCCGGCAAGCCGATAATATCGCCCGCCCATGCCTCGTCAATAGTAGTCTTGCGCTGCGCCATAAACTGTGTAGGCGATGAGAAGCGCACCGTCTTCCCATGACGCACATGCAGATAGGGAGCATTTCGCGTGAACTTGCCCGAGCATATCTTACAGAAAGCGATGCAGGAGCGATGGTTCGGGTCGATATTGGCAGTAATCTTAAAGATAAATCCGGTGAACTTAGGCTCTCCCGGCTCCACCTCACGCTCTTCCGCCTTCACGGGACGGGGACTGGGAGCTATCTCTGCAAAGCAGTCCAGCAACTCCTGCACACCGAAGTTATTCAGTGCCGAGCCGAAGAATACGGGAGCAAGCTCGCCTTTCAGGTATTCCTCCTTGTCGAATTCAGGGTACACCCCGTCTATCAGCTCCAACTCGCCGCGCAGCTTCTCTGCCAGCGAGGCCCCGATTTGCTCGTCCAGTTCCTCGGTATTGACATCCACTTCCACCTTCTCCGTCACTACCTGCTTGGATGGCTGGAAGAGGTTCAGGTTATGCTCATAAATATTGTAGGCACCCTTGAAACGGGCACCGCTTTCGATGGGCCATGTCAACGGACGAACGTGGATGGAGAGTTCTTCCTCCAACTCGTCCAACAAGTCGAACGGGTCTTTGGCCTCACGGTCCATCTTGTTGACGAAGATAATCACCGGCGTATTACGCATACGGCACACTTCCATCAACTTACGGGTCTGCGTTTCCACACCTTTCGCACCGTCCACCACGATGATAACGCTATCCACAGCCGTCAGCGTGCGGTAGGTATCTTCGGCAAAGTCCTGGTGACCGGGGGTATCGAGGGTATTAATCTTATAATCCTTATAGTCGAACTCCATCACGGAGGTGGTCACGGAGATGCCGCGCTGCTTCTCGATGTCCATCCAGTCGGACGTTGCCGTCTTCTTTATCTTGTTGCTCTTCACGGCACCCGCCACCTGTATCTGTCCTCCGAAGAGCAACAGCTTCTCGGTCAATGACGTCTTACCGGCATCCGGATGGGCGATAATCGCAAACGTTCGTCTTCTTTCTATCTCGTTGTTACTAGCCATATATTATTATTCGGAATTGCCTGTTTTAATCTTGCATAATTCAAATAAAAGTTGTATCTTT
>JAJQAY010000063.1 GCA_021203515.1 Bacteroides sp.
AAACTATATTTCAAAATATTATGTTGCTTTTATTTAATATTTAGTGATGATTTTGATTATTATTTTATTAATAGCCCGTTGGCGGAGTCGTAAATTGCAGAAATCTTTGTTTGTTCTGGTGTAATTGTTTATATATAATAAAGAAATAGGAGGGTAATAATGCAGAAAAACAATTGTGGCTTTTTATAAATAGGAAGGGGGTGCAGTTGTGATGATTTGTTATAATAGGCAATGAGCAAACATATAAAAATTCAGGCACGGATTACGCGGATTTCACGGTCTTAGTTTGCTCATCCGTGATTTCCGTGTAATCCGTGCCTAAAAGGATTTATGGCATGTTTACTTATTCAGCTTCCACTCGCATCCTTCCTTCCCGTCCTTAATCTCGAAGCCGAGGGCAGTGAGTTCGTTGCGGATTTTGTCCGATGTAGCCCAGTCCTTGTTGGCTTTCGCCTTCATGCGTTCTTCCAGCAGCATATCCACTACCTTGCCGAAGGCGGCTTCGCGTTCTTCGTTGGAAGCATTGTCCTCGCTCAGTCCCAGGATGTCGAAGCTGAAGAGGTGGAAGGTTTCTTTCAACTCTTTCAGGTCTTCGGCGTTGATGGTGTCATTGCCGGCAAGGATGTTGTTAATCATGCGGGCACCGTCGAAGAGGTGGGCAATGACTATCGGAGAGTTCAGGTCGTCGTTCATCGCCTCGTAGCACTTCTCGCGCAGCGGTTTTACGTCTACGGATGAGGTGGCGGCGGGCGTAATCTTGTCCAGTCCGTGGATGGCGTCCATCAACCGTGCCAACCCCTTCTCGGCAGCTTGCAGGGCTTCGTTGCTGAAGTCCACCGTGCTGCGGTAGTGCGCTTGCAGGATGAAGAAGCGGATGGTCATTGGACTGTAGGCTTGCGTCAGCGTCTTGTTGCTGCCGGCGAAGGACCCCTCCAGCGTGATGAAGTTGCCGAGGCTCTTGCCCATCTTCTGTCCGTTGATGGTTATCATGTTGTTGTGCATCCAGTAGTGCACCATGTCGTCGCCTTGCGAGGCCACCGATTGTGCAATTTCGCATTCGTGGTGCGGGAAGATGAGGTCCATGCCGCCGCCGTGAATGTCGAAGTGCTTGCCCAGATATTTCTTTCCCATAGCCGTACATTCGCAGTGCCAACCGGGGAAGCCTTCGCTCCACGGGCTGGGCCAACGCATGATGTGCTCGGGCTGTGCCGACTTCCACAGGGCGAAGTCGGCCGGGTTGTGTTTCTCCGCCTGTCCGTCCAGCTCGCGGGTGGTGTTCAGCACGTCTTCCAGGTTGCGTCCGGAGAGCTTGCCGTAGTGGTGGTCTTTGTTATACTTTGCCACGTCGAAGTAGACGGAGCCTTGGCTGACGTAGGCATATCCGTTGTCGAGTATCTTCTTCACCAGTTCTTCCTGCTCGATGATGTGTCCCGACGCATGAGGCTCGATGCTGGGCGGCAACACGTTGAGCGCATCCATCGCCTTGTGGTAGCGGTTGATATAGTATTGCGCCACTTCCATCGGCTCCAACTGCTCCAGGCGGGCTTTCTTGGCAATCTTGTCTTCGCCCTCGTCGGCGTCGTGCTCCAAGTGGCCTACGTCGGTGATGTTGCGCACGTAGCGCACCTTGTAGCCTATATGGGTGAGATAGCGGAAAAGCAAGTCGAAGGTGATGGCGGGGCGTGCGTGCCCCAAGTGCGGGTCGCCGTAGACGGTCGGTCCGCAGACATACATGCCTACATGCGGTGCATGCAGAGGTACGAATAATTCCTTTTTCCTGTTCAAGGTGTTGTAAATCGTCAGTTGCTGTTCCATAACGTTTGAATATTAATACTTTTAAGAGCACAAAGTTACAACAAATAATAAAATAATCGGTTCTTTCTGTTCTTTTATTCTACTATCTTGCCGTAGTAGAAAAGATTTGCCGGCAGTCCGGCTTTTCACCGGTTTAAGCTGGCATTCGGAGAGTAGCAGACTAGAGTTGTACGACACCCGGGTGTCAGCACATCCAACACCCGGGTGTCAGACATGCCGAGACCCAGATGTCAGACGTGCTGACACCCGGGTGTCGTACATACTGTTTTAGGCAACTGTCCACTTTGTAGAAAGGCAAGCTTAAAATGGAGGGTTTCATCGAATGAAACATGAATATCCTGCGAGAATATTGTATTTTTGCTCCGATGAAAACAGATAAGCGTGTATTACTCGGTATGAGCGGCGGCACGGACAGTTCTGTGGCCGCCATGAAGTTGCAGGAAGCCGGCTACGAGGTGACGGGCGTGACCTTCCGTTTCTACGAGGCGGAGGGCCGTACGGAGTATCTGGAAGATGCCCGCGCACTGGTTTCGAGGCTGGGCCTGGAGCACATCACTTACGATGCCCGGCAGGTATTCCGCGAACGCATCATCCGCTATTTCCTCGATGAATACTTGGCGGGGCGCACCCCCGTGCCCTGCACCGTGTGCAACAACGAACTGAAGTGGGCGCTCCTTGCCCGGATTGCCGATGAAAAGGGGATTTATTGAATATCGACCGGGCACTATGTGCGCAAGGTCTTGTCCGGCGGAAAGTTCTACATAGCCCCTGCCGCGGATAGGGACAAAGACCAGACCTTCTTCCTTTGGGGCCTAAAGCAGGACATCTTGCAACGAATGCTCCTCCCCATGGGCAACCTGCTGAAAAGCGACGCGCGGGCTTATGCCGCCGCCCATGGCTTCGAGTGGGTGGCAACAAAGAAAGACAGCATCGGTGTCTGCTTCTGTCCGCTGGACTATCGCTCTTTCCTCCGGCGGGAAGTGCCTGCCGGGCAACTGCCGGGCAAGGGCCGCCTGGTGGACGAAGACGGAGCACTGCTGGGCTGGCACGAGGGCTATCCCTTCTATACGATAGGGCAGCGGCATGGGCTTGGCATTCATCTGAACCGCGCCGTCTTCGTCAAGGAAATCAGGAAAGAAGAGAATGAAGTGGTGCTTGCGCCGCTCGCTTCTCTATATAAGAACGAGATGCGGCTCAAGGAATGGAACCTGATGGAAGAAAAAAAATATTGAATTCGGAGGAAGTAATCGTAAAGATACGCTATCGCAAACAGGCAAATCGTTGCCGGGTGAACTTAGAGACGGACGGCTCTCTACATGTCTCATTATTAGAACCTCTGGAGTCGATAGCACCGGGGCAGGCGGCTGCATTCTACGATGCCGCCGGCTTGCTGCTGGGCGGGGCATCATCTTGTAATATAACGCACCTCTCTTGCCGGTTAACTCTTATTAAGAGTTGCCGAAGCAGTATTTCTCCCTATCCATTCTTTATTAAGAGAAGACTAACTTAAACTTAACTAAAAAACAGAATGGAAAATAAATTTAGATTAAACCGGTTATTTGTATCTTTAATGATACTTGGATGTTCTTTTGGCTTTGTATCTTGTAGCGACGATGACGACAATCCCGCCGAACCTACAACGCAAGATGCTTGGGGAGCGTTTAAGGGTACCATGCTAGTTGTTCCGATTAATTCCGGGGTAAATAGAACCGCGGAGCAGGCGGGAACAGCCATTGAGGCGACCGTAAAGAACGATACCGTGTATTTCGATGATTTCGCTATTAAGGATTTGATAGCGTCTTTGGTTCCGGAAGAAGAACAAGTGGAAGCTATCCTCAAAGCCATCGGCCCTGTGAAGTATAAAATAGGCTACAAGGCTGCCCTTAATGCAGCGAAAGACAGCGTATACATGACCTATGACCCGAAGCCGCTGGAGATAACGGTACCTATGAGTGAAGAGGTGACTCTGGATGTGAAAGTGGACGTTACCGCCTTGGCAAAGGGAAGCTATAAACTGTCGTCCAAAAACTTTAAGTTCGGTGTGAAAGCTGAGAGTGTAACGGTAGGCGGACAGCCTTTCCCTGCATTCATGCCCTCTACCTTCAATTTTGTAATGAAGAAGGATAAGTGATTTGTATTTGTTTCTAACTCTAACTCTAACAAATAAAATATAATCAAAAAGTTAGTCTTGCTATAAAGAAAAAGGTGTATCCTAAGTTGAGTTGGGATACACCTTTTTTCTGTCTTTCAATCAATGCCCTGACAGCTTATTTATTCAGCTTCAGCATTTCTTCGATATAGTCTCTTGTGTTGCTGAGGCGGGGCACTTTATGTTGTCCGCCGAGTTTTCCCTTGCTGTCCAGCCAGTCGTGGAAGAGGCGGGGGCGTGCAACGATAACTTCCAGCGGTTGCAGGGCAAGGTCATTCTGGCGCTTGGCCTCATAGTCGGAGTTGACCTCCTTCAAGGTGTCGTCCAGTATCTTCGCAAACTTCTCCAGGCTGTCCGGTGCTTGCGCAAACTCTATCAGCC
Organism: Bacteroides sp.; assembly: GCA_021203515.1. Classification (GTDB taxonomy): domain Bacteria; phylum Bacteroidota; class Bacteroidia; order Bacteroidales; family Bacteroidaceae; genus Bacteroides. Next base: position 4,346 of record JAJQAY010000063.1, read on the forward strand.
ATTGGTGGCGGCACTTGGCGCGCGCATCCATAAAGACAGGTGCGGCGGAATAATCTATCACTTGTGCTCCGGTGGCGGCGCAAGCCTTTGCTAGGCCTCTCTCGGCATTGTCCACTATCAGCTCTTCGCCGAAAGCGTTGATGAAATGCTTGGTGCGTCCGGTGATGACAAACTTATAAGGGCACTTGCCGGTGAACTTCACGGTATCTCCAATCATATAGCGCCACAGACCGGCGGAAGTAGAGATAACCATGGCGTAGTTCTTGTTCAGTTCCACTTCTTCCAGGCGGCAGGCACGGGGATTTTCCTTGTCTATGTCCTCCATCGGCACAAATTCGTAGAAGATGCCGTAGTCAATCATCAGCAACATGCTCGGGTCGCGCAGGTCGTTTTGAGTACCGAAATAGCCTTCGGATGCATTATAAGTTTCTACATAGTGCATGCCGGGGCTTTGAATAACCTGTTTGTACTGCTCGCGGTAGGGAGTGAAGGCTACACCGCCGTGGAAGAAGACCTCCAGATTGGGCCATATCTCTTCCAGACTTTGCTTGCTGGTTTTTTCGAGCATATGCTTGATGAGCACCAGCATCCAGGAGGGAACTCCCGAAAGGCTCGTCACGTTGGCATGCAGCGTACTGTTGGCTATCGCTTCCATCTTAGCCGTAAATTTGCTCATAAGAGCAATTTCCTTGCTGGGAACGCGCATGTAGTTTACTAGCGGATGTACATTTTGTATCAGGATGGCGGACAGGTCGCCCACCAGGCTATGGTTGGAGTCCAGATTGGGGCTGTGGCTACCGCCCAGGATAAGCCCTTTGCCGGAGAAAAAACGACTTTCCGGGTTCTGCCCCAAATAGAGGGTGACGGCATCTTTGCCTCCCTGGTAGTGGGTGTCTTGTAAGGCTTCCTTACTTACGGGGAGGAACTTGCTTTTGTCATTGGTCATCCCCGAGGACTTGGCAAACCAACGTATTTCCGAAGGCCAAAGCAGGTTCTGTTCGCCGGCACGCAGGCGGGTCACGTAGGGCTTTATGTCCTCATAGGTCTGTATAGGGAGACGCTTTTTGAAGTCTTCATAAGTATGGATAGAAGCATAATCATATTTCTTTCCCCACTCCGTACGGGCAGCAGAACGGATAAGGCGCCGTAGGGCACTTTCCTGCAATTCGCCTGCATGGTCTGTGTACTGTTCGATTTCTTTTAGGCGGGGCGTGAAGTATACTTTATTCAGAAACTTTGTAATATTCATCGTTCTTATTTGAGATCTGATTTTAAAGCGCAAAAATAATCTTATTTATTGGCTTCTCTATCTTTTTTCTCTTTTTTTTTCTATCTTTACGTCCGTATAAGCGAAAAGAAGAGTATTTTAAACTAAAGCGTCATGAAAATCGGTATTTTGACTTCAGGAGGAGATTGTCCCGGCATCAATGCGACAATCCGTAGCGTATGCAAAACCGCTATCAATCATTATGGAATGGAAGTGATAGGTATCCATAGTGGTTTTCAAGGGTTATTGACAAAGGATGTAGAGTCGTTTACCGATAAATCGCTGTCGGGGTTGCTGAACCTGGGCGGCACCATGCTGGAGACTTCCCGCGAGAAGCCGTTTAAGAAGAATGGGGTGGTATCTGATGTGGACAAACCTGCCTTGATATAGCAGAACGTGAAGGACTTGGGGCTGGACTGCATCGTCTGCATCGGCGGCAACGGCACGCAGAAGACGGCGGCTAAGCTGGCTGCTATGGGACTGAATGTGGTGTCTGTGCCCAAAACAATCGATAATGATATTTGGGGAACGGATTTCTCTTTCGGCTTCGACTCTGCCGTCAGCATTGCTACGGATGCCATCGACCGTTTACACTCTACCGCCAGTTCGCACAAGCGGGTGATGGTGATAGAGGTAATGGGGCACAAAGCAGGCTGGATTGCACTCTATTCCGGTATGGCAGGCGGTGGCGATGTGATTTTAATTCCGGAGCTTCCTTATAATATTCATAATATAGGCGATGTTATCTTAAATCGCTTGAAGAAGGGTAAGCCTTATTCCATCGTGGTGGTTGCCGAAGGTATTCTGACGGATGGCAGAAAACGGGCGGCGGAATATATTGCGCAGGAAATAGAACATGAAACGGGTATTGAAACACGTGAAACGGTGCTCGGTTATATTCAGCGGGGCGGCTCGCCTACACCTTTCGACCGGAATTTGTCTACCCGTATGGGTGGCCATGCCACGGAACTGATTGCAACCGGACAATTCGGCCGCATGGTGACGTTGAAGGGTGATGAAATATCTTCCGCACCTCTGGAAGAGATTGCCGGAAAACTGAAGTTAGTGACGGAAGAGCATGATTTAGTCGTTCAGGGCAAGCGGATGGGGATTTGCTTTGGATGAATGTTTTATGATTGTTCCGGGAACTCTTCTTCTATAATTTCCGGAAGTTCGGTTTCTTCTATGTCGGGAGCGTCTTCTGGTACAGTTCCTGTATGATTTTGCACTTTTGCCGCTTCTATCAGTTTTTTGAAGATTTCGTCGCTTTTGATTTTCTTCAATGCCGTTTGCGCGGCGTTCTGCTGCGACTCTTTTTTGGAATATCCCGTACCTGTGCCGGCAGAAATGCCTTCGATACGGACTTCGGTATGAAACATCGGATTGTAGTCTTCATCAAGGAATTGCTCGATCAATTCGAAAGACACTTCTACTTTTTGTTTCTGGCTCCATTCGATGAGTTTGGACTTGAAGTTGACCTCTTTGTGCGACATCTTGTCGAGGTCGAGGTACTTCTTGAAGATTTTCTCTTCCATGAATTGCATGCAGCGGTCGTATCCTTGGTCCAGATAGATGGCGCCGATAAAGGCTTCGAAGGCGTTGCCATACATGTAGCTGTTGTGTGAAGAAGAGCGGGAGGAGTATTTTACGAGCTTGTCCAAGCCAATTTCCACAGCTAGCTTGTTCAGAGTCTCCCGTTGCACGATTTTAGAACGTGTATTGGTGAGAAAACCTTCGCGGCGACCTTCAAAATGGCGATATACAATATCTCCTACGATGGCGTCGAGAATGGCGTCGCCCAGGAACTCCAGTCGTTCATTGTTCAACGGACGGCCTTTTTCGGAACGGAGAGAGGTGGACTTGTGCAACAAAGCCTGTTGGTAGAACCGGATGTCGCGGGGAAAGAATCCGAGCATTCTATAAAAACAAAGATAAGACTCTCTATCCTTGCGGAATAGAAGCCTTATCTTGTCTATTTGGTTACGTAACACGACCGTATTATTCTGCGTATTTCTTGAAAATAACACATGCGTTATGACCGCCAAATCCAAATGTATTGGACAGGGCTACATTCACTTCACGCTTCTGAGTTTTGCCAAACGTAAAGTTCAGGTCATAGTCGATGTTTTCGTCATTGTCGCCTTCTTCGTGGTTGATAGTCGGAGGAACGATGCCGTTCTTGATGGCAAGGATACTTGCAATAGACTCTACCGCACCGGCAGCACCCAGCAAGTGACCTGTCATGGATTTCGTTGAACTGATATTCAGCTCATAAGCATGTTTTCCGAATACCTCTTGGATAGCTTTCACTTCCGAGATGTCACCAACCGGAGTAGATGTACCGTGAACATTGATATAATCTACTTCTTCGGGCTTCATTTCCGCATCTTCCAACGCATTTCTCATAACCAACTTGGCTCCCAAACCTTCGGGATGAGAAGCTGTCAAGTGATGAGCGTCGGCAGACATTCCTACACCGGCTACTTCTGCATAAATCTTTGCACCGCGTGCTTTGGCATGTTCCAATTCTTCGAGAATCAGACAGCCGCCACCTTCACCCATTACAAATCCGTCACGGCTTGCGCTGAACGGACGGGATGCATTCTCCGGAGAGTCGTTGCGGGTGGATAAAGCGTGCATTGCATTGAAACCACCTACACCGCAAGCTGCAATAGCAGCTTCCGAACCACCGCTTACGATGACATTGGCCTTACCCAGACGGATGAGGTTGAATGCATCGGCAATAGCGTTTGTAGAGGTGGCGCATGCAGAACAAGTCGCATAGTTGGGACCATGGAAACCGTACATGATAGAAATTTGTCCGGCAGCGATGTCCGAAATCATCTTAGGGGTGAAGAACGGATTGAACTTGGGACCATTTTCTTTATGGAGAGCATAGTTGCCTGCTTCTTCTTCAAATGTACGGATACCACCAATACCGGCGCCAAAGATGACACCGATTTTGTTCAGATCCTCATTTTCGACATCAAGACCGGAATCTTCTACCGCTTGCTTGGCTACACCAATGGCATATTGAGTGTACAAGTCCATCTTGCGAGCTTCCTTGCGGTCGATATATTGATTGGCATCGAAGCCTTTCACTTCGCATGCGAATTGGGTCTTGAAAAGTGATGCGTCGAAATGAGTAATAGGTCCTGCTCCACTAACCCCATTCACGAGATTTTCCCAAAACTCGGAAACTGTGTTGCCAATGGGAGTAATGGCGCCAAGACCTGTTACTACTACTCTTTTTAATTCCATGCTAAGAAATGAATGGATTAAGATTACTTAGCGTATTCTTCGATATAAGATACAGCATCAGCTACTGTGCCAATCTTTTCAGCTTGGTCATCAGGAATAGAGATACCGAATTCTTTTTCGAATTCCATGATAAGTTCTACAGTGTCAAGAGAATCAGCTCCTAAATCGTTAGTGAAGCTTGCAGTTTCAGTAACTTCTGATTCTTCAACGCCTAATTTGTCGACAATAATCGCTTTCACTCTTGATGCAATTTCAGACATAACTTTAAGTTTTTAATTAATAATTAGTTTTATTCCTTTAAATTTGCAGTGCAAAGGAATAAATATTTATCGTTCCTCGCAAGTATTCGACGAATTAAATGCACTTTTTTTGCACAATTTTTACGGTTTTGTGCATAGATTGGAGGGTTTATGGGTAAAACATAGCTATTTTGGCTTCCGGCAATGGACAAATGCCGAGAATATTATCCGTTATTTCCAGAATAACGAACGGGTCAGTGTCGGGTTGGTTTTAGCCAATCGGGAAAAGGCCTTTGTATTGGAACGTGCACGTAGTCTGAACGTTCCGTTTACCTACATACCCAAGAAAGAGTGGGAGAATGGCGAGGCTGTACTGGCACTATTGAAGGATAAGAAGATTGATTTTGTTGTGCTGGCAGGTTTCCTGGCACGTGTGCCGGATTGTATTTTGCATGATTATCCCAATAAGATTATAAATATTCATCCTGCCTTGTTGCCTAAGTTTGGCGGTAAAGGAATGTATGGCGATCGTGTGCACGAAGCAGTTGTTGCTGCCGGTGAAAAAGAAAGCGGCATTACTATACATTATATAAATGAGCATTTTGACGAAGGCGAGGTTATCGTGCAGTATAAGTGTCCCGTTCTGCCACAAGATACGGTAGAGGATGTGGCAAAGAAAGTGCATGCTTTAGAATATGAGTATTATCCGCAGGTAATAGAGAAGCTGCTAATGGCTTTGTAGCTTACCTTCTCCCCATACACAGATTATTCCGATTTGTATAGTTTTGTGACTATGAAGAGAAGGTACACTCCGATTATCGTAGAAAAACGCCTCGTTCATCGTAGAAAAACGCTCCGATCATCGTAGAAAAACGACCCGTTCATCGTAGAGGAAAAACGACGGCTCTATAAATGCTTGTTTATTAGCGTTTTATGAGTGTAGTCTAAGTTGTGAATTCTTGTATATATTTTTGCCTGTCAGATGAAACGTATTTTATAGGCTTCTTGTTCTCTTCTTAAAGGATAATCCCCCCGTAATTTCTCGAATAATTCAGGATGTTTTTTCAGCGTTTCGCTATCCCGGCGGGGATCGTACATTTGCAGGTAAGCTTCTGATAGGGTCGCTGCATTTATCTCCGGTTGTTCCGGTGCGGGCGGTGTGATGGTGTAGTCGGCTTGTATATGGAAGAACTTGCAAAGTGCGTCGAGTGACATGCGGGTAGCGTTTGCTTTTCCATCGGCAGAATATCCGGCGATATGCGGTGTGCCGATGAATACCTTATTTAATAAGGTGGGGTTGATATCCGGCTCGTTTTCCCATACGTCGATGATGGCATCTGCGATGGCTCCGGTCTTTAATGCGTCCAGAAGAGCGTCAGTGGCTATCACTTCTCCTCGCGAGGTGTTGACGATAGTCGGTTGGCGTTTCAAGGATTGGAAAAAGGCGGAGTCTGCCAGGTGGAAGGTCTTGTATTTTCCTTCCTTATATAAAGGTACATGAAAAGTCAGGATGTCGCACTCTTCGGCAAGTGTTTGCAGGGAAGAAAAACCTTGTTTTCCTTCTTTATCCTCGCGAGGCAGGTCGTTCAGCAGTATACGCATTCCGAACTCTTTGGCTACTTGAGCCACTTTACTGCCAACATTGCCCACTCCGATGATGCCGATAGTGGCTTCTGATAGTTGTATGCCTTTTAAATTCTGTAATAGGATTAAAGAAGATTGCAGATATTGACCTACGGAGGCCGAATTGCATCCCGGAGTATTGGTCCAGGTGATTCCGGCTTTGCGGCAGTATTCGGTATCTATATGGTCGAAGCCGATAGTGGCGGCAGCAATAAATCGCACCTTACTGCCTTCCAGCAATTCACGGTCGCATCGGGTACGTGTGCGGATAATGAGTGCATCCGCGTCTTTCACCAATGCAGGCGTGAAATCTTTTCCGGGTGCATACACTACTTCATTTGCTATTTTTTCGATGGCTTCCTTTATAAAAGGTATTTTGTTGTCGACGATGACTTTCATTTTCTTCTTTATTTGTAGGGGACAAAGTTAGAAATAAATTGTAAGAATAAAGGTTGGCGGGATTAATAATGTGTATCTTTGCTGAATTGTTCATTAACTAATGTATTATGAAAAATGCTCTTGTGGGATTTGAAGAAATAGAAGATAAGATAATTATGCTGCGCGGTCAGAAAGTTCTGTTGGATAGAGATGTGGCGGCGTTGTATGGAGTAGAGACGCGCGATATTAATAAGGCAGTTAGAAACAATCTGGACAAGTTTCCCAAAGGCTATGTTATCGAGCTGAATGATAGGGAGTTGTCAGGTTTGCGGTGGAAAAATTCCACCACAAATTTAATGAAATCAAGAGTACTCCCCAAAGCTTTTACTGAAAAAGGACTCTATATGATTGTGACCATTCTTAAAAGTCCTCGTGCAACAAAGGCAACTCTTTCTATTATCGAAACCTTTGCCAAGTTGCGCGAACTTACTCGCACCATAAATGATCTGCCGGATGCATCAGAAGAGCAACAGAAAACCCTATTGCAAAAGAGCGGTGATTTGTTTTCAGATTTGTTAGATCACAACCTGCAAACTACTGACCCAGAAACTACCATTGAATTAAATCTTGCCTTGTTGAAAGTAAAACATACTGTAAAACGGAAGTCTGAAAAGGAATAAATGCATTGAACTGTTTGGATGTGTGCAAAATATTACATAGTTTTGTCAACTTATAGCAATATTACAGGTTGTTGAACCAAGACAAATTACTAAGACCGAATGAAGTGTATTCATATCCTTACTCCAGTAAAGGACTCTATCGAGTTGACGTTGCAAACAGCGGAAGCTATCATGGCGTCGGAGTTCAGAACACCTTTCATCTATACGATTTATAATGACTTCAGCACAGAAGAAAATACCGCTAAGTTGCGGGAAGCTTCTGAACGTATGGGTTTTGAGTTGGTAAATCTCGCCGATATGACAGAGCATCCTTCTCCTAATTATTTGCTGGTCTTGCAGACGGCACAGCAACGTGCGCTAGCGGCAGAGGCCGGACTTATTATTGTAGAGTCGGATGTTATCGTGAAGAAAAATACGTTGCAAGACTTGTTTGACGGTGCGATGGAGCGCACGGATTGCGGTATTGCCGCTGCCGTGACCGTGGATGAGAATGGCGACATCAATTACCCCTATCTTTTTGCCAAAGGATGCGAGAATCAGATATTCCCCGAAAAGAAGCATTGCAGCTTTTGTTGTTCTCTCCTGACACTGGATTTTCTAAAAACCTTCGACTTTCATCAGTTGGACCCCGAAAAGAACTGGCACGATGTTGCCATTTCCCACCAGTCCCAGAAGGAAGGTTTCAAGAACTACTTGTTCACTACGCTGCCGGTATGGCATCGTCCCCATAGCAGTCGTCCTTGGAAACAATTGAAATACAAAAATCCCCTGAAGTATTACTGGCTGAAATATACAAAAGGATTAGATAAAATTTGATTATTTAGAAGCTCTCATATGAACCGGACTACCCATATTTTCCATCCCCGTACATTAGTTATTCATCCCGATTTTGAAGAACTGAGGGAATTTGTCGTATCTGTTCCTGAGCGTTTTCAAAGAAATGAAGGCACCGTCATTCATAAGGGTCGCAATGAGTTGAGAAGGCTGGAGTATAACAGACAACAATATGTAGTCAAATCTTTCCGTAGCCCCAACATCATCAATCGCTTTGTATATGGTATCTTTCGCCCTTCCAAAGCCAAGCGCTCCTACGACCATGCCGAAATGTATCTGAAGATTGGTGTGGGAACCCCCCAACCGGTGGGATACCTTAATGTACGCCGGGGATTGTTGTTCGACAGAAGCTATTATGTCACCTGTCAATTAACTTGTCCTTATGTATACAATGACTTGTTCACGCAGAAGTTCGACTACGAAGAAGAAGTTCTGCGGGCGATAGGGCGGACTACTGCCGTTCTTCACGAACACGGATATGCACATAAGGACTATGGACGCGAGAATATTCTGTTTCAGAAAACACCGGAAGGCATTAAACTGGAAATTGTGGATTTGAACCGGATGTACATCGGCCCTATCGGAATGAAAGCCGGTTGCAAGAACTTCGAGCGCCTGCCCGCCACCCCGCAGATGCATCGGTGGATGGCAGAAGAGTATGCGAAAGCCCGTGGCTTCGATGCGGAGAAATGCTTTGAACTGATGGTTGCTTACAGAAGCACTCAGCCGGGAAAGATAGATAACCTTTACTAAACTCAGCCATGAACATTATAGCCGTAGTCGTGACCTATAACCGGATGGAACTGCTGAAAAGAACCGTCCGCTGCCTGCAACAGAATAAGCCGGTATCTTCTATCGTGGTGGTAAACAATGGGAGTACGGACGGCACAGCCGAATGGCTGAAAGCGCAGACCGGTCTTGTTGTCATCAATCAAGCCAATGTAGGCGGCTCCGGCGGATTTTATTCCGGCATGCAATATGCCTATCAGGCAGGTGCGGATTGGGTTTGGTGTATGGACGACGATGTCTTTCCCCGTCCTGATTGCCTGGAACAGTTGTTGCAATATGCCGACCGGGAGATGGAGGGTATACTCGCCCCGCGTCGATTGCAGGAAGGAAAACTCTTCACCCATGAGTTTCAAGGGTATAATCTGACAAACCCATTCGCCTCCATGTGCACGGGAAAACTATCCAAGCAGACCGTTACCGTTCCTACGGAAATCCAGGGTGCCGCATTCGAAGGTCCGTTTATACGTCGCGAAGTGATTGAGAAAATCGGCTATCCCAATAAAGAGCTGTTTATCTTCTGTGACGATACCGACTATTGTCTCCGCACCGTACAGGCCGGTTATAAGATACTTTATGTCCCTACAGCTCTGATGGACAAGGAGAAATTCTTCTCCAACGATAGCTGGAGCGAACGAAATAAAAAGAAGAAGTGGAAACGTTTCTATCAGATACGCAACTCTACCTATCTCAGTCATCATTACGGACGCAATTGGGCGGTGAGATACTTGCGTGGCTTTAATGGAGTGGCAGGCTACATCCTGACCGCCTTTTTCACTTGTCCTTTCACAAAAGCCTATCAATGGAGCGACATTCCTAAATTGTGGAAGGCATATTGTGACGGAATTCATGAGAGACTGGGAATTATGAAGTAACGGTAGCTTATAGGTTTTTACGTTATTCTTCAATCAATTTCATCCATTTCTTTATTATGATTTCGATGGAAAACCGTTTGCTATTTTCAATGGCATTGGCTGACATTGACTTACGTAGATTATCATCTGTCATTAATGATTTCATTTGCTTAATATACATTGAAGTGTCATTATTGGGGGATGATAAACCCATTGCTTTTGTTTGTTATTATGTCATTTAATGACGCAAAACTGTTAAAAGCCAGAGGGACGCAGCCGCATTGTTGTGCTTCAGTTAGTGTTAGCTCCATCCTTCGAAGGAGGAGGTCATCATGAATATGGAGGCTTCATTGTAGTAAGGTTCTGGGTTTTTTGCACCTTCAAAACAGACACGGGTTAAATTGTGATGTTTAACAAAGTCTTTATATTGGTTCTCCATTTTCCCATGTCCTACAATTTTTAATTTCCAATCAGAAAGACTGCTGTCAGCCTCAATTTCTTTCCATATTTTTAAGGCCAGAGAGATTCTTTTGGGTTCTTCTTCCAATCTGGATACAATGAGTACCTCTTTCTTCTTATGATCGTAATTTGCTAAATCATAATAAGATTGAAAAGAAAGAGCATTGTGGATAGTTCTAATTTTGAAATCATTTTTTAGATGGGCATATTTTAGAAAATCATATTTGAAGTGATCAGATAATAGAACTACTTTATCTGCAAAATTATATGATTCTATATACAAAATGGGTAGTTTTATTATCTTCTTATCTTTTGGTATGGGAAAGAGATGCATTTTCTGATATTTCTTAGTATATTCTTCCCTTCTTTTAGTTCTTTCTTAGGGTTTTTCAGTGTTATGAAGTTGATTTCGGCAGCGGGTTTCGTATGAAGAGCAAATATTAGTTTACATTCTTTTCTTTGGGATTGTTTTAAGGCTATCTTTAGATGTTTTGTTAATTTATGTTCGCCTTGGTTGATGATAACATCAATCTTATTTTGTTCAATAAATTAAATTAGCTTAGTAAGCTTATGATAGGATGTGATTTTAATTGTATCGACAAATTGTTGTTTTGTAAAGGAATTATCAATGCCGTATTTGTAGGCTGAATAGCAATTTGCGTTATAAAATGTGGTTAAGGCATTGGCTATATTGGCTGTTATTCTTTCAACTCCTCCATATTGTGGAGCGACTTCATTAGGCGTATAAAATAGGATATTCATTGTATTCGTTATTTTGAATATAATTTTTGTATCTCATGGACAATTTGCATTTGCTTTGAATCGAACTTTCGTGCAAAAATCTTATCAGACTCAGTAAGTCTTTTATAATCGGTATTTTACCATACATAGGGACTGCCATGTTCCCAATCTATTTCTCGCATACTGCCCGTGTTCGCATCATTTGCACAATACATCTTTTCCCGAAAAGATGAGTTCCATAGAATGGTTTGGATAAATATTTCATCTGCGCAAAGTGTATATTTCATCTGCCGCAATATGATATCCTTATATTGCAGCAGATGTCTGACAGCACCTTCTGTGATACTTACCCATTGTCCTCCTTTTTTAAAATCAAAAGTTGATTCTCTGCGGTAGTGGCTTATCTTATGGATGCCTAAAACGGTATTTCGGAATAAGGCAGTGACTCCATGCAGGAAACTCCCTTTGTCTTTCAGCCTTTGGGTGAAAAAGTAATATCGGAATACTTTCCGTTCCAAGTCTTGTCGGTGGGCTGTATCTTGCCAGAAACCTACAAATTCTTTTCCTAGATTTTTAAGAAAGAATTCATGGATATAGTTTTGGCTCTTAATGGGTAAATCTGTTCCGGATAGCAAGTGATAATAAGCGTAGGGACCGTTGTTTAAGGCTGTTTCAAACAGAAGGTATTCCACTTTTACTTGACTGATATCGCCCCAATACACTTTTATCGGCTTTTCTATTAAATAGAAACCGGCTTTCTTTAACTTGAGTCCTTTAGCTTTTTGATAAAAATCTATAGCCCGTTTGTCAATGTGTAGATAGATGTCATTACGCTTGTCGTCTAGCATAGAAAGCAACACTTCGAGTATCGGATATTCGTTGTGGGCGATAATCAGAAAAGCATGTTTCATTATTCGTTTATATTTAGATTTTTAAAGAAATCAGGGATTGTATTATCTAAAGTGATAAATTTATCCTTATAAAGTTCTTCGTAAAAAGCCGTTCCAATGACCCGGTCATACTCTAACTCTAATTTTCCTTCTTTGTATAATTGGTAGAAATAGCGCCAGTGTCTGCCACCATGTCTTCCTTTATGCTGTTCTAACTGTTTTCCGCCATTTATCATCTTTTCCATAAACTGTTGTTTTCCGCGTATATTGTAATGATATACACGTATGTTGCTGTTCATGGATAGTTTGAGAAACATAGTTACTTTATGGTTTCCCATCGAAATTTGCAAACAGCCGGCACTCCGATGGATAACTTTTTTATTTTGCTGTTCGAATATGGAATAGGTGGACAGGTCGTAGCGTTCTGGTTGGCTAACCGGCTTTACAACCTTGTCCCATTGCCAGAGGGACTTGCTCTATTCCGGATAAACGCTTCTCATTTCGCAGTTCAATACATTGGCGTAGGTTGTCGACAACTCTGTTTTAAGATTTCCAGAAGGTGAGTACCACAGCTCGTCAGCATCAGCATTGATAATCCAATCGGCCTTATAGACGGTTTTAGCTTTCCAAATCATTCGGTCTACCCATTCTTTCTGCTCATAATCAGTCGCTTTTTCCTCGATTACTTCTTTTATCCAGCCTTTTTGTCGATACTTCTGGATAATTTCGGGAGTACTGTCTGTAGAGTTATTATCCGTAATGATAAAACTATCTACACCCATTGCTTTGTGAAACAGTAAGTTCTCTTCTAACATGCTTTCCTCATTCTTCACCAATAAGGTCATTATCAGTCTGGGAGAAGATGTCCTGCGAAATATCTTGAAACTTTCGGCAAGGGCTAAACTTATCTTTTTTAAAAAGTAGATGTTCATCATTGCTATGTGTTAGTTTATGGGTACTTTTATCCATCCGGGAGGATAAATATTGGGCGTCTCGCAATGTTGGAACCAATGCTCCGGTACAATCACTGTTTTATTTTTTCGTGGATTTAACCATGCTCCCCACCAACTGAACGTACTGTTGCAGATGATATGGTGACGGCAATGGCTCATTAGCATCATATCCTGCCAACTTTCTGCCCCTTTGTTCCAGTCAATAAAGGTAGCGCCTTGCAATGATAGATTCTCTTTTGCCCAAGCTATGTCGTCCGAAAATACATAATAAGACGGTTGCGTCGCTCGTTTGTTTATTTCGGCTATGGCGTTAAGATAATAAGGTAGTTGGCATACACTCCCGGTCGTTTTCCAATGTTTGGGCTCTAAATAATCTCCCCGGCGGATATGTATAGAAATAGCATTCTCATCGTTGTCTATCTGTTCTAATATTGCTTTTGTCTTTTCATTATACAGGCTTGAATTGAAAGTGAACGCTTTGTGTGTTTCATCTTTCATATCAGCAAAAAACGCTCTGATTGATAGAAGCCTTTGAAATATAATAGTGGCCATAAATACTGTTTATCGTAAGGTGTGAGGCTTGAAGGGTCTTGTTTTCGCTCATAGATTTTCTTGAAAAAGAGAAATTCAATTATCTTCTTTAGCGGCTGATTGATACAGAATTCGGTGTGGGGTAATTTGAATATTCGATTTAATTCATAACCGTGATGTGCATGATAGTGTACCATGTCAGATAAGTCTATGCGGGTATTTGTATGATGCTTTTTCATTCGTAAGTAAAAGGCATAGATGAACATTTGGTTCCCTAAACCATCTGTCATTTTTATAAGTCTCATATGCATTATTGTGTTTTTAAACGTTCGTTTAAAAAACACTTTTTTCGTCTTTTTCGAGTCTTGCATTTGTTTATATTTATAATCATTCGATATTCTTATATACTTTTGTTGAGAGTGCTTTTAGTTTAGGATATAAGAAAAAATATGCAACATTTTTTAGATAAGAAATAACTTATATCTTTGTGTCCATTAAACGAACGTTTAAAAAACACCCTATTTCTTGTGAATAGGTGGAAATCAGTAATTTACAGAGTATAAATCTTTCGCTTTTAACTTGTGTTAAAATGAGTGATAGTCTTTTATATAAACTTCGTAGCGGGAAACCGCCTAAAATACTCTTTTTCTTAAAAGGATATTTGCAAATGTGCGTGCCGGGCTGCTTCTTCCGCATGAGGCGAAATAACTGTTTGAAGCAGGTAGAGAGGCATCCGGACAAGGAATATATCCATTCTCGTGTGGACTATTATAATAAGATGGTACATTCGGCATCATTGCCGGACACTGTGCTGCACGAGCATAAGCGCAGCTATTATATATATCTGGATAAGATAAAGAATTTTCGTCCGTCTACTTTTCATAAAGCATATTATTTTGATTTGCAGGATGTTGCCCGTTGGTTTAATCAAAACTTTCGTATAGGGTATATTCCGGGGGATGTGTATTTCACTCCTCAATTTCCTGCTATTGTCAAGAGCCGGTTATTGAAGGATGACAATGCAAACTCAGTCATTTTGAAATTAGATAAGTTGCGCCATTTTTTGTTTGTGGACGATCCCATACCTTTTGCCAAGAAGGCTGACCAAGCTATCTTCCGTGGCAAGATACGCCTCAGCCGTATACGCGAGCAGTTTCTCCGGATGTATTTCGGGTCATCTATTTGCGATTGCGGTGTGGTAGGCCGAAACGAAGGCTATCCAGAAGAATGGATGAAACCGAAGAAGACGATACGTGAGCATCTCGATTATAAGTTCATCATGGCGTTAGAGGGAAACGATGTCGCTTCCAACCTGAAGTGGGTGATGTCTTCCAACTCCATTGCCGTAATGACGCGTCCCACTTGTGAAACCTGGTTTATGGAAGGAAGCTTAATTCCCGATTACCACTATATCCAAATAAAGGACGACCTTTCCGATTTGGAAGAAAAGCTCACTTACTATATCAATCACCCTGAAGAAGCCGAACAAATCATAGAACACGCCCATGAGTATGTAGCCCAGTTCTTTGATGCAAAACGGGAGCGGCTTATCTCGTTGTTGGTGATGGACAAATATCTCCGAATGACTAAGCAGAATATATAATTAATTACGGAATTGCCTGTTTTAATCTTGCATAATTCAAATAAAAGTTGTATCTTT